>PEUI01000184.1:465-1240 GCA_002785585.1 Lysobacterales bacterium CG02_land_8_20_14_3_00_62_12 | reverse complement strand
GCGAAGCTAGAAAGTTGTGCATGATGGGCGAGTGACGCGGCGAAGGCGAGGGCGAAGCGTAGCGCTGAACGCCGACGCGCGGGACGGTGGAAGCTGCCGTGTTGGCAACTGCGTGGCAAGGCCAGTGGCGAGTCTGCGGCTCCCTTGTCGTTGGCGCTCCGCCTGATCGAGGGGTTAGGCGGCACTCACGCGCGACCGCCAGTAGCCTGGCTTCCGCCTGAAGGGTGCTACTGCCAAAATTACAACTTCGTCTTCGCGGACCACGTACACGATGGAGAACTTGAACTGGCCCGGAAACACGCGACGGGTACCGAATTTGTACGGAAAGCCTGCATCCGCAATCTCTGATACCAGAGCCTCTGCCTTCTGAACAGCTTCGTCAAACCGACTTCCGAGGCGTGGGCTGACTGTGGTGAAGTACTCAACCTCGTGGAGGAACTCGTCACGAGCTTCCTCAATGTAGCGAACCGTTCTCACCGCCGATAAATATTGTGCGCTGCAGCGTGGACATCTGTTGCGGAAACGAGTCGGGCAGTGCCGGATTCGACAGCTCCGAGGCGCCGCTGAATCTCTTGATCCCAGGCTTCATCAAGCGACTCGTCTGCCTCGTCTGGCAGCGAGGCAAGAAGAAGGTCTGCAAGGCGCGCCCGATCCTCCGGCGAGAGCGCAATTGCTTGACTTGCGAGCTGCTCGAGCGAGGTGGACATAGGCGACTCCGATTCCGTGATGCCGCAGTTTAGCGCCGCAGGTTTCGTCGGGTGGCGTGAGGCTGGCG
>PEUI01000184.1:0-325 GCA_002785585.1 Lysobacterales bacterium CG02_land_8_20_14_3_00_62_12 | reverse complement strand
CCCACGCTTTGCGAAGGAATAGATAAGCAACCGGACATCTAAGCAACGGAAAGCAACCGGACACCCACGCTTTGCGAAGGAATTGCGACGCCCACGCTCTACCGGCCACGCCCAGCGGCTGGCGTTCTGCGTCGGTCAGGGTGCGCTGGTCGCTGGTGTGTGTTCGAAGGTTGGCTATGCCGACCTCAGCGCTGGCGAGCGACGGTCCGCGTGCGGATCGAATGGGCTGCCGGTCCGCGTGTCAATCCACCGCCGATCAGATGGCTTCCGGTGCGGTCAATCCGCGCGCAGCTCCGATGCCCTGCAACCAGCGTTGGCCCATGGC
>PEUI01000181.1:4297-5855 GCA_002785585.1 Lysobacterales bacterium CG02_land_8_20_14_3_00_62_12 | reverse complement strand
TGTGCAACGACGCAGGCGGGCGAAAGAACCAGCAAGATGGGCAAGTTATTTCTGCGCGACGCCTAAGGCGCGTCTCTACCGCTATTGCCAAGTCCGCCGACCAAATTCAACTACTGATGGCCCAGCGAAACGATAAGCGTGCCCCGGATGCCCTGGGCAATTTTGCGCAAGAGGATGGGGGGGGAATATCTCGCCTGGGTGGAACTGGACGGTGGTGCCGGGTTCGTCGGCGTGGCGAATTGGCTGGAATAGCGCGCTGCGGACCGAGTTTGGTCCTGGTAGCGGCCGGGTCTGGATGGTCGGCTGATTGGCTAAAGTCGCCGCTGATTCCGCGCTCCGCCCGCCCAAAAAAGGTGAGGCCAGCGGTTGCCCGCTGGCCTCAGGTGTCGCTGCGACATTCAAGGGGGAGGGCGAACCCGCAGCGCCACCTTGACGGGGATGGTCGGCGCAGAAATCCATTTTCTGCGGGGACCATCGTGAAGCGATTTACTTGGTCTTGCGCGCGGCTGCTACCGGCTTGACGAAGGTTTCGTTGGCGGCTTCGAACTGGGCTTTGACCAGGCTGCTCAGTGCTTCGCCGGTTTTGACGCTGACGTCGACCAGTTGCTGGGTGGTGGCGTAGCTCTGCTCGGCGCTTTCACGCAACAGGGTGGCGCTTTTGGGCAGCAGGGTCTGCAAGGACTCGGGGTTCTTCAGATCGCTGTTCTCGGACAAGAAGGCGGCGGTCGCGTTGAAGCTGTTCTGGAATGCTTTCAACTGCAGATCAAATGCTTTCTCGAAGCCTTCCATGGCGATGCCCTGCGCTTTGAACGCGGCATCGGCAAACTGCTTGCTGGCATTCATGACTTGGGTATTGGCTTGTTCAAACATGGTGCTCTCCTGTCCTCAGCCCACCACGGGTGAGGTTATGGGACGCACTGTACAGCGCTTTATGTTGCGATGCAACAATTTTCGTTGAACCGTAGCTAAACCTGCTAAAAAGGCTTGGCTGTAAGGCTTTGGTCTATGCGCCAGGCCCGCGCCAGGTGTTGAGAAGGCCCAATTTTGCGGCACCGCATCAAAGTTCGTTCGGGCCGTTGTAGCGGCAGCCCGAGGTGCAAGTCTCATGAATGACCACGGCCGACAGCAGTGCCAGCTTCGATTTCAGCCGATCCCAGATCCAGATCGCCAGTTGCTCGCTGGTGGGGTTTTCCAGGCCCGGGATTTCGTTGAGGTAATGGTGATCGAGCTGGTCGTACAGCGGTTTGAAAGCCTGCGTCAGTTCCGCGAAGTCGATCACCCAGCCAAGCTCGCGATCGATCGGACCGGCAACGTGCAGCTCGATGCGAAATGAGTGGCCATGCAAACGACGGCACTTGTGCTCGGCCGGCACCTTGGGCAAGCGATGGGCCGCTTCCAAAGTAAAAGTCTTGAACAGATCCACGGCAACTCCTCAAACCGGCAGACTTGACCGTCGCCATTGAGCAACACTTTATCAGGCGCCGACCACGCGCCGCCAAGTGGCGATGATCGGCTGCATGCAAACCGGTGCGTCTGGCGATTGCAGGTTGGATCAACG
>PEUI01000181.1:0-4286 GCA_002785585.1 Lysobacterales bacterium CG02_land_8_20_14_3_00_62_12 | reverse complement strand
CGATCACCTCGCGGTCCTCGGTCTGCGGAACGCTGCATGTTTTTGATGTTGGCCGGTTTGCCGCTGGCATGGGCAGTACGCCGTGCTGCTGGCGCGGCGTCGAATCGATAAGGTGTGGGCGAAGTGGCTTGACACGTCAACCGATGTCGTGGTCTGCTCGGTCCATGTTCAAGCCCTGCCAGCCACTGCCCTTGGTCCTGATCGCTCCCGGTGCTACCGGGTTGCGCGGTGGACTGCTGCTTGCACTGGTAGGCCTGCTTATTACGCCCGAACATCGGTGCGGGATGAGGTTCTGACAGCAATCATCAGGGTCTCGAATCAAAACCCCGCACCCGCAAAGTGCGGGGTTTTTCGTTTTGGGATCAGCAATTCATCAGCCAACGAGGAGTGCGATATGGATAGTGATGCCATCAAACAAGGACCTGCCCGGGCCCCGGCGCGAGCGATGTTGCGTGCCACTGGACTCGATTCCGCAGCGATTGCCCGGCCTTTGGTCGCGGTGGTGCATACGTATTCAGATGTGTCGCCGTGCAATTTGACTTTGCGCGATCTGGCGCAACACGCCCGCGCCGGGGTGATTGCCGCCGGTGGCACGCCGATTGAGTTCAACACGATTACGGTGACCGATGGCATTGCCATGGGGACTTCCGGCATGTACGCCTCGTTGGTGTCGCGGGAAGTGATTACCGATTCGATCGAACTGGCGGTGCGCGGTCATTGTCTGGACGCGGTGCTGGTTCTGGTCGGCTGCGACAAGACCATTCCAGCGGCGGCGATGGCGCTGGCGCGGCTCGATCTGCCGGGTCTGGTTTTGTACGGCGGCACCATCATGCCCGGCTGTCACCACGGCCGGCCGGTGACCGTGCAGGATGTGTTCGAAGCCGTCGGCGCCCATGCCGCTGGCAAGATGGACGACCGCGAATTGCTGGCCTTGGAGGGGGTCGCTTGCCCGGGCGCCGGTGCCTGCGGCGGCCAGTTCACCGCCAATACCATGGCCATGGTGCTGACCTTCCTGGGCTTGTCACCGTGGCAGTTGAACGATATTCCGGCGTTGCATGCGGACAAAAACGCTGCGGCGTTTCGTTGTGGTGAGTTGTTGATGGCGATGTTCAAGCGCCAGCAATCGGCGCGCAGTTTGATTACCCCATCAGCGTTGCGCAATGCGGCGCGTGCGGTCTCGGCAACGGCGGGTTCGACCAATGCGATTCTGCATTTGCTGGCGATTGCCCATGAAGCCGGCGTGGCGTTTGCGTTGGACGAGTTCGACGCGGCCGCCAAGGCGGCACCGGTGATCGCCGATCTCAAGCCCGGCGGTCGCTATACCGCTGCCGAAATGTTTAGCGCCGGTGGTACCGCATTGGTCGCCCGGGAGCTGCGCGCCGCTGGCTTGATCGAGGATATCGCCACGGTGACCGGCTCCAGCATGTTTGCCGAACTCGACGCGATGGCACCGGCCAACGCGCAGGAGGTGGTGCGCACCGTCGCCAATCCGATCAAGCCCGACGGTGGGTTTTCGATTCTCTACGGCAACTTGGCGCCGGCCGGCTGCGTGGTCAAGCTGGCTGGCCACGGCCGTCGACAATTCAGTGGTCCGGCGCGGGTGTTCGATTCCGAAGACGCCGCGTTCGAGGCTGTGCAAAGTGGCGCGATCCGGGCCGGCGATGTCGTGGTGATTCGCTTTGAAGGCCCAGCCGGCGGCCCGGGCATGCGCGAAATGCTGGCGGTGACGGCGGCCTTGGTCGGGCAGGGCTTGGGCGGCGCGGTCGCCTTGATTACCGATGGCCGTTTCAGTGGGGCCACCCATGGCTTCATGGTCGGCCACATGGCGCCGGAAGCCGCCCGCGGTGGACCGTTGGCGCAGTTGCAAGACGGTGACTTGGTCAGCATCGACGTCGCCGCCCGTAGTTTGTCTACCAGCGCGGATCTATCCCGGCGCCCATTGACGCCGCCGCCGCCGCACCACGAACGCGGTGCGCTCGGCAAATATGCGCAGATGGTGAGTTCGGCATCGTTGGGTGCCGTTACCAGTTTTTCTTCGAACGCGCCAACCTGATCGGCGCGCCTACAACAGCAAGCAGCGACACCAGCCTCGACCCACCCCTACCAAAAGGACTCACCATGACCTCTCTTAAAGATCCGGCGCTCGCTCCGCTGCAGGGCCTGCGCGTGGCGATTATTGGCTACGGCAGCCAGGGCCGCGCGCATGCGCTCAACCTGCGCGACTCTGACGTCGATGTCGTCGTTGGACTGCGCCCGGAAGGTGCCAGCGCGGCCAAGGCGCGCGCCGATGGCCTGACCGTAGTAACGCCTGCGGAAGCGGCGCGCAGCGGTGCCATCGTCATGGTGCTGACCCCGGACATGGTGCAACCGGAGATTTATCAGCAATCGATCGAACCCAACATTGCCCAGGGGGCGCTGCTGATGTTTGCGCACGGCTTCAACGTGCACTTTGGCCAGATCAAGCCGCGTGCGGATCTGGATGTGGCGCTGGTGGCGCCGAAAGGCCCGGGGGCTTTGGTGCGGCGCGAATACGAGCAGGGCAAGGGCGTGCCCTGCCTGATCGCCGTGCAGCAAAATCCCTCGGGACATGCGCACGAGTTGGCGCTGGCGTACTGCGCCGGCATTGGCGGCACCCGTGGCGGCGTGATCGATACCAGTTTTGCCGAAGAAACCGAGACCGATCTGTTCGGCGAGCAGGCGGTGTTGTGCGGTGGCGCCACCGAGCTGGTGCTGCAAGGCTTTGAAACCCTGGTGGAAGCCGGGTACCAACCGGAAGTAGCCTATTTTGAATGCCTGCACGAGCTCAAGCTGATCGTCGATTTGTTGCACGAAGGTGGCCTCGCGCGGATGCACCAATTTATCAGTGACACCGCGCAGTACGGCGACCTGACGCGCGGCCCACGCATCATCAATGAAGACACCCGAGCGCGGATGCGCGAGGTGCTGGCGGAAATCCGCGATGGCCGTTTTGCCGAAGAGTGGGTGGCCGAACACAAGCGCGGCAACCAGCGCTATCAGGCGCTCAAACAACGCGATCTGGAGCACCCGATCGAAGTGGTCGGTCGCAAGTTGCGGGCGCAGATGAGTTGGTTGCAGCCGACGCCAACCAAGCCGGCTTGACTGGAACCGGGCTGCGTTTCGTTAGCAGGCGGTCTGGCGGCGATTGAAAAAGGAAGCGTGAATGTCTCGGCAAATTTCATCGATAGCGGGTGCTGAAGTGGCGCCAGTGGCCACCGACGGCGCCGCGCGCATTCGCATTTTCGACACCACCCTGCGCGATGGCGAGCAGTCACCTGGTTGCAGCCTGCGGCCGCGGCAGAAGCTGACCCTGGCCCACGCCCTGGCCGAGCTCGGTGTGGATGTCATCGAGGCCGGTTTCGCCGCCAGCTCGGTGGCCGATAGCGACGCCATCAAGACCATCGCCAAGGAAGTGCGCGGGGCCGCGATTTGCAGCCTGGCGCGCTGTCATGTCGGTGACATCGAAGCCTCGGCACGGGCACTGGAACCGGCGGCCCGGCCGCGCTTGCATGTGTTTATTTCCACCAGCCCGCTGCATCGCGAGTTCAAGCTGGCGTTGTCGCGGGAGCAAGTGCTGGAACGTGCCATCGAAGGGGTGCGATTGGCGCGGCGTTATGTCGATGATGTGGAGTTCTCGGCCGAAGACGCGCTGCGCACGGAGCCCGAGTTCCTGGTGGAAATATTTACCGCGGCGATCACCGCTGGCGCCCGCACGATCAACGTGCCGGATACGGTTGGCTACACCACGCCGGCGGAGATCCGCGCTTTGTTCGAGTATCTGCGCGGGCACGTTGTCGGTATCGATGGTGTGGTCATGAGCGCGCATTGCCACAACGATTTGGGCCTCGCCGTGGCCAACAGTCTGGCCGCCATTGAAGGCGGCGCGCGCCAGGTCGAATGCACGATCAACGGCATTGGCGAACGCGCCGGCAATTGCGCGCTGGAAGAACTGGTGATGGCACTCAAGGTGCGCCGTGCCTGGTTTGCTGCCGACACCGGCATCGACACCACGCGGCTGGTGCCGACTTCGCGCCTGCTCGCGCTGAGCACCGGCATGGCCGTACAACGCAATAAAGCCATCGTCGGCGCCAATGCGTTCGCCCACGAAGCCGGTATCCATCAGCACGGCATGCTCAAGCATCGCGGCACCTACGAGATCATGCATCCGGAGACCGTCGGTTGGTTGCGATCCGAAATGGTGTTGGGCCGCCACAGTGGTCGCCACGCCATCCATGATCGTTTGCAGTCGCTCGGTTTCAGTCTGGATG
>PEUI01000142.1:6011-9507 GCA_002785585.1 Lysobacterales bacterium CG02_land_8_20_14_3_00_62_12 | reverse complement strand
ACCCTGACATCGCCAATCACTTTATCGAGTCGGTTGCTGTGGTCAAGCCCGCTACGGGTCCACGGTCGGCCGCGATCCGGTTGCCGACGTGCCTACCGCGGTCGCTGCGGCCGCAGGCTGACGGTCTGGCGCGGTGGCGGTCGGCTATTGAAATAACGCCGCCGCGCCCCGATCTGCCGCTGACGCGCTCGACCAAGTTGGCGCGAACGTGGGACAATCCCGCGCTTGGCCAATGGCCGCCCAAGTCCCGCTCACCTCCCCCTTTCAGCAACGGAGTCTTTCATGTCAGACCTTAGTCCACGCGGCAATGGCGCCGATACCAGCGCCACGCCAGCCGTCGCCCCCAACCAAATCCAGGTTGCCGTGCAGAAGATTTATGTCAAGGATGCTTCTTTTGAGGCGCCGAGCTCGCCGCACATTTTTCAGGAACAGACCCAGCCGCAGATCCAGTTGAACCTCAATCAAAAGGTCAACACCCTGGCCGAGGGCGTATTTGAAGCGGTGCTCGCGGTCACCGTCACTTGCAAGGTGGGCGACAAGACCGCCTATCTGGCAGAAGTGCATCAGGCCGGGATCTTCGCCATCAGCGGTGGCGATCCAACCAATCTGCATGCGATTCTGGGCACGTTTTGCCCAACCACCTTGTTCCCGTATGTGCGTTCGGTGATCAGCGACCAAATCGTCGCCGGGGGCTTTCCGCCGTTCGTCTTGCAGCCGATCAACTTCGATCAGTTGTATCTGGAACAAATGCGCAAGCGCGCCGAGGGCGGCGCTGAGCAATCTGCCGAGGTTTGAGGTCGCGATGGCGGTGGCGCCGCTGATCCGGCCCCGGGTCAGGTTCCGGCCGATGCCAAAGCATCGCCCGCTGTCGCCGCAGCGCTTGGGCTTGGCCCCGGCGCCTGCGGGTTCTTGGTAATCTTTGACCATGGATCATTCATCGACCAGCGTCGCCGTGCTCGGGGCCGGTTCCTGGGGCACCGCTTTGGCGATGGTGCTGGCCCGTCATGGCGTGCCGACCACGCTCTGGGGTCGTGATCCGGTGGCGATGTCGGCGATGCAGGCGACCAGGCGCAACCAGCGTTATCTGCCCGATTACGAATTGCCCGCCAATTTGGGGTTGAACGCCGACCTGGGTTTGGCTTTGGCGGGCGCCACCGTGTGGTTGATCGTGACCCCGAGCCATGCTTTTGCCGATGTTCTGCAGGAGGCGCTGCAGAGCGACCCCAGGCCGCACGGTGTGGCTTGGGCGAGCAAGGGTTTCGAGCCCGGTAGCGGGCGCTTTTTGCACGAGGCGGCCGCCGCCGAATTGCCACCGGGTACGCCCACGGCGATCATTACCGGGCCGTCGTTTGCGCGTGAAGTGGCCGCCGGTCTGCCCACCGCCGTGACCGTGCATTCCGAGTCGATGGCCTTTGCCGAACAGATCGCGCAGTTGCTGCACGGACCAAGTTTTCGCGCCTACACCGGCACCGACATCATCGGCGCCGAATTGGGCGGCGCGATGAAGAACGTGCTGGCGGTGGCCACCGGTATGGCCGATGGCATGGGGCTTGGCCTCAACGCCCGCGCCGGGCTGATTACCCGCGGCTTGAACGAAATCCTCAGGCTGTGCGTGGCGATCGGTGGTCGTCCGGAAACGATCATGGGTCTGGCTGGTGTCGGTGATCTGGTGTTGACCTGCACCGGCGACTTGTCGCGCAATCGGCGGCTGGGTCTGGCGCTAGGTCGCGGCCAGCAACTGGCGGCGGCGGTGGCCGAAATTGGTCAAGTGGTCGAGAGCGTGCAAACCGTCAACGAAGTCATTCGGCTGGCCCATCGCCACCATCTGGAATTGGCGATCAGCGAACAGGTGCAGCGCATCTTGAGTGGCGAGACCACGCCCGCCGAAGGCCTGCGCGCCTTGCTCGCGCGCGAACAAAAACCAGAATATCCGCCGGGCATGTTCGCGCATACCGACTAACGCGGCTTGGCAAACAGCGTCAATCCGGCCGCGTTGCTGCTTCCAGTACGGCGATGTTATGCATCGCCTCGGCGCGCGAACGGCCACACATGCTCGGCTCCGGACGCAAGCGCGCGCACACCGCAGGGCGCGTCGGTTCAGCAAAAATCAGACAGCGGTGATCGGCTGACAAATGCACGCAGCGCAGGCCAGCGGGTTTGCCCAGCGGCATGCCGGGAATCGGCGAACTGATCGACAGCGCGATGCAGCAGGCGCCACAGCCAAGCCGACAGTGCCAGCCACCGTCGGCATCGGCTTGCAGTGCGGCGGTGGTTTCAATGGACATGGGGCAGAGTAAAGCCTAGACGCCAGAGGATGGCTCGGCGCCGTGCCGCCACCATTCGCCACAGCGATCCGTGGGTGGATGCTTTGCCGAGCGAAAAGCATCGGCCGTGAGCAGACTCAAAGTGTTTGCATCGGCTGCCAGTCGCCGGGTGGGTCGAGGGCAACCTGGTGGGCCAGCAGCCACTCACGGATCGCGGGGATCTCGCCATGCGCGATCATTGCTTGCAAAAATTGCGCCTCATTGTGGGCGCTGGCTTGATTGCCCGCGTCGGCAGCGATGGCCCAGCGCATTTCTGTCCACCAACGGGTGCGTCGCGTTGCCGCGGCGGCTTCGGCGACCAGCGCGGCGTCGCTTGCGCTGGTGCGCAACAAGGCGCTGGCGAGGAGTTGACCAATCAGGGTGTCATCGCCTGCCAGCAGTTTCCGCGCGATCGACTGACAATCCGCGGCCCGCTCGGGGTAAAGCTCAACCTTGCAGGCAGCGATCAGCCGCTGCCGTCCGCCGTTCACGTCCAGAGCGTGAGCCAGGCCAAACGCCATCACGATGGAGGGCTCGGTTGGAGGGTCGTTTTCGGTGTCGCCCGCAGGCGCCGGGGTCGGCACCAACTTCAGTGCTTGACTGAGCTCATCAGCGGCCTGGAGCCACGCCACAAAGTCGCCTTGATAGCGGCCGGATTGCGCGATGGCGTGGAGGCGCTCGGTATAGATCGGATCGGCAAGATCATTCGGCAACAGGCGCAGTGCCACGATACCGTTTTGGGCGTTGCCAGGGTCGGCCAACTCCAGCTCCGCCAGCACCGCCGCACTGCGTTGCAAACTGGCGGTCGGCGGCTGCTCGGCCGCCAGTTCCCGACGCGGCCTACCTCGCCCATCCATGGGCTCGTCGGACTCGAGCATTTGCCGCTGCAGAACGGCGTCAAATGGCCGCTCCGTTGCCACCCGTTGCCGCAGTTGCGCGATCACTTCCGGTGGCGACGGGGTCGCCCCCAGCTCCAGAAACCGCAACACGAGCCAGGCTTGTCGTGCGTTCTTCAGCGTCGGTACTGCCTGCCGAACTTGGCTGGCGATATCGGCTTGCGCCACCGCGGCATCGCTGGCAGCGTCTGCCCACACCGCCGCTGAAGACAACAGACCCAGCAGGATCAGACCGTTGATGCGCATTGGTGACCTCGTCGATTAAAAAATTGCCATGGCTGCGGATGATTGGTGCGG
>PEUI01000142.1:0-5849 GCA_002785585.1 Lysobacterales bacterium CG02_land_8_20_14_3_00_62_12 | reverse complement strand
CCGCACCAAGGATCACGGCGTGCGCCTCACGCTCCGCCTCCATCAGCTGCATTGCCCGCGAGGAGCTTGCCGATGTCCCTGCAAATTGCTGAACTTGCCAGCGCCGATCGCGCTGCCTGGGGCGAACTCGCCCTTGGCTACAAAACTTTCTACGAAGCCAACCTGAGCGCGGCCGAATACGCGGTGGCCTGGGATCGCTTGCTGCGCCAGGATCAGGTTTACGGCCTGGGCGCCAAACGCGATGGCGTCCTGGTCGGCATCAGCCACTATCTCTATCACAGCAGCACTTGGCGGCCCCGGGTTTGCTACCTGCAAGATTTGTTTGTGCTGCCAAGCGCACGCGGCCAAGGGGTGGCGCGACAATTGATTGCGGCGGTGGCCGCAGCGGCGGTGCAGGCTGGCGCCGACCGTTTGTACTGGTTGACCCACGAGCACAACGTCCGCGCACGCCGCCTGTACGATCAGGTGGCGCATTACGACGGCTTTATCCGCTACGACTTGACGCTGCCGTGAATTGCTTGGGGGCGCGTCGATAAAGGCGCCGACCCGCCTGGCTAACGGGTAAACTCCAGCTTCCCCTGCAAGCATCGGAACTTGGCGTCGATGAAAATGATCATGGCCATCATCAAACCGTTCAAGCTCGATGATGTGCGCGAAGCGCTGGCCGAGGTCGGCGTGGCCGGCATCACCGTCACCGAAGTCAAGGGTTTCGGTCGCCAGAAGGGCCATACCGAGCTCTACCGTGGCGCCGAATACGTGGTCGATTTTCTGCCGAAAATAAAAATCGAGGCGGCGGTGGACGACGCCTTGGTCGAGTCCGCCGTCGAAGCCATCATCCATGCCGCCAATACCGGCAAGATCGGCGATGGCAAGATTTTCGTCTACGATCTGAATCGAGTGGTGCGCATCCGCACCGGCGAACTCGACAACGATGCGCTGTAGCCAGCCGCTGCGCTGCTACCCTGCATGCTTAAGGTCACGGTTCCTAACGCCTTGGCGGAAACTCACCAGTAGCGTAGGGTGGGTGCAACCCACCATTCTGAAACTCCGAACCATGGTGGGTTGCACCCACCCTACGTGCTTCATCAGCACCAATCACGCACTATTGCCCAGCACTGCCTATGTCCAACGATTTTACCGATGCCCTCAGTCGCCACCGTCTGTCCGCGCCGATCTCCTGGCTGTTGCTGGCCGGTTTGCTGGTGCTGATGATCTGGATCGTGATCGAGTTGTTGTGGTTGGTGTTGCGCTGGCAGCAGCCGTTGCCCGAAGCCCTGCCCCGATCCGCGGTGCCGACGACGACGTTGGCCTCGAACCCGGTGGCGTTGTCCAAGTGGCATTTGTTTGGCAGCGCCTTGACGCTGGCCGACCCGCGCGCGGCGTTGGCCAATGCGCCGCAAAGTTCGCTGCAATTGCGCCTGTTGTTGGTCTGGTCCGGGCGGGATCCCAAGCAGGGTCGCGCCATTCTGGCCGATGCCAACGGTGTCGAGCAAAGCCTCCGCGTCGGTGCCGAAGTGGCGCCCGGCGTGGTTCTCGATCAGGTCTTGGCTGATCGCGTGGTGCTCTCGCGCGGCGGTGTGCTGGAGGTGCTGACGATGACCCGCGAGCGCGCCCCGAACACCCGCAGCGCGCCCTCCGCTGCTGCCCCCAAAGCCGGTTTTGCCGCCGCTGGTGCCGGCCTCGTAATGCCCGCTGGGCGGTTGCTCAGTACCGCTGAAATGGGCCAGATCGGCGTGCCCAATGTGCCGATGATCGGCGTCGATCTGGAAGCGGTGCGCAAGCAGTTGGGCGTCGACCCGATGGAACTGGCGCGGCAAATTACCGCCTTGCCGGTGATGGAAAATGGCAAGATGGTCGGCGTGCGCTTGAACGCCGGGGCGCAGTCGGCGGCGCTCGCTCGTCTCGGCTTGCAGCCGGAGGATGTGGTGACCTCGATCAATGGCGTGCAGGTCACCGACCCCGGGCGGATCGCCGGCGTGCTGGCGAACTTGCCGCAAACCCGGCGCTTGAGCGTGGCGGTGCGACGAAACGGAAAAACCGAAAATCTTGCTGTCGATCTCAACTGATCAGGAAACCCTTGCCCATGCGTCCCATTCTGCTGTCGCTTGCCACTGTCCTAGCCTTGAGCTCGGCTCCGCTATTCGCCCAGGACGCCGCCGGCGGTGGCGCCGGTGGCGAGGTCAATCAACAGAACACGCTCAACATCAAAGACGCCGACATCCGTACCTTGATCGCGACGGTGAGTGAAATTACCGGCCGCAATTTCATCATCGACCCGCGCGTTGAGGGCAAGGTGAATGTGATCTCGGCCAAACCAATGAGCGCCGCCGAGATCTATTCGGTATTTGAATCGGTGTTGCGCGTGCATGGCTACGCGCTGGTGGCGGCCGGCGACATGGTCAAGATCGTGCCGGAAGCCCTGGCCATGCAGGATGGTTCAACCGGCACCAGCAGCACCGGTCCGGACGCGATTATTTCGCAGGTGATTCAACTCAAGCACGTTGCCGCCAAAGACCTGCTGCCGGTGTTGCAGCCGCTGAAACCGCAGAGCGCGCAATTGATGGCGAGCCCTTCCGGAAACGCTTTGGTGGTGATCGATCGGGCCGCCAATGTCGCCCGGCTAACCAGTCTGATCCGGCGCATCGATGTGGAATCGGAGAGCGCCGTGGAAGTGATCTTGCTCGGCCACGCCAACGCCACCGAAGTGGCCAATACGCTGACCCGGCTGATCTCGGATACCGGTATCGGCGCCGGCAAAGCGGTGGCCGATGCGCGCACCAATGCGATTTTGTTGTCCGGTGACCAGGCAGCGCGGCTCAAGCTGCGCGCCCTGGTCAGCCATCTGGATACGCCGTTGGAAAACAGCGATGCCACCCAGGTGGTGTATTTGCGCTATGCCAAGGCCGAGACCCTGGCGCCGGTGCTGGACGGCGTCGCCAACACACTGACCGGCAACAATGGGAAAACCGACGCGGCTCGACCGGCCACCATCCAGGCCGATTCCGAAACCAATGCCCTGGTCATCACCGCCGCGCCAGCGGTGTTTCGCGAACTGCAATCGGTGATCCGTTCGCTTGACGTGCGCCGCGCGCAGGTATTGATCCAGGCGATCATCGCGGAAGTCAGCGATGAAGCCATCCAGGAAATCGGCGTGCAGTGGCAGACCACCAACAGCCTGGACGGCAGCACCGGCGTCATCGGCGGTACCAATTTCCCCGGCACCGGCGGCCAGGGCAGCATCATCGGCGCGCTGACCAATCCGCTGGGTGCGCTCGGCGCCGGCCTCAATCTGGGTTATCTGGATGGGATCGCCACCGATCCGATCACCGGCAAGCCGGTCGCGGCGATCGGCGCCCTGGCCAAATTGCTCAAGGGCGACGGCCGCAGCAATGTCTTGTCCGAGCCTTCGATCATGACCCTGGACAACAAGGAAGCGATCATCAAAGTCGGCCAGGAAGTGCCGTTCCTCACCGGCCAATTCACCAACACCGGCAGCGGTGGCAGCAGCCAGCCGACCAATCCGTTCCAGACCGTGGAGCGCAAGGATGTCGGCATCGAACTCAAGGTCACGCCGCACATCAATGAAGGCAACGAGATCGCGCTCGACATCTCGCAGATCGTTTCTTCATTGGCGCCGACACCGACCGGCGCCACCGACCTGGTGACCAACAAGCGCGAGATCAACACCAGCGTGCTGGTGCGTGATGGCGCGCTGTTGGTGCTCGGTGGACTGACCACCACCGAGGTCACCGAAAACATCAGCAAGGTGCCTGGGCTCGGCGATATTCCGCTGCTCGGCAACCTGTTCCGGTTTCGCAAATCCAACGTGCTCAAGCGCAACTTGATGGTGTTTTTGCGCCCGGTCATTTTGCGCGACGCCAATGCCGAGAACGCCATTTCGCAGGAGAAATACAATTTTCTGCGCGCCGAGCAATTGCAGGTTCGCGAGCGCCGCGAGAACCTGACCAAGGATCGTCAGCAACCGTTGTTGCCGGAGTTGCCAGCCGCCACCGAGTTGCCGGCTGCCACCCGGCCTGCCGAGCCAGCAGCGCAATGAGCGAAGCGGCCCGCGCCCAGCCCGCCCGCCCGAGTTTTGCGTTTGCCCGCAAGAACGGCGCCACCGTGCTCGGCTTTGCCGATGGCGTGGCCGAGATTGCGCATCGGCCGGATGTCCGCCCGGAAGTATTGACCGAACTGCGGCGCTATTGCGGCTGCAAGATTCGCCTCTGCCGCTACGAAGTCGCCGAGTTTGATCGGTTGTTGCGCGACCTGTACGAAGGCGGCGGCGATGCCCGGCAAATGGTCGCCGATATGGATGGTCGCGTCGATCTCAACGCGCTGGCCGAAGAGTTGCCGGAGCCCGAAGACCTGGCCGAGAGCGACGACGACGCGCTGATCATCCGCCTGCTCAACGCGTTGCTGTCCGAAGCGATTCGAGAAAACGCCTCCGACATCCATATCGAACCATTTGAAAGCCGCCTGGTGGTGCGTTTTCGCGTCGATGGCGTGCTGCGCGAAGTGTTGACGCCGCAGAAAGCGGCGGCGGCGCCGATCGTGTCGCGCATCAAGGTGATGGCCAAACTCGATATCGCCGAGAAGCGCTTGCCGCAGGACGGCCGGATCGCGCTGCGGATCGCCGGTCGCCCGGTCGATGTGCGGGTCTCGACGATTCCCTCTGGCTATGGCGAACGCGTGGTGCTGCGCCTGCTCGACAAACAGGCCGGTCGTCTGGATCTGGCCCGGCTCGGCATGGAAGCCGACATGCAGGCAGCGATCGACGCGATGATCCACCGGCCGCACGGCATCCTGCTGGTGACCGGCCCGACCGGCTCCGGCAAGACCACCACGTTGTACGCCGCGTTGACGCGGTTGAACGACACCACGCGCAATATCCTGACGGTCGAAGACCCGATCGAGTACTACCTCGATGGCATCGGCCAGACCCAGGTCAACACCCGGGTCGATATGACCTTTGCCCGCGGCCTGCGGGCGATCCTGCGGCAGGATCCGGATGTCGTCATGGTCGGCGAAATCCGCGATCTGGAAACCGCCGAAATCGCCGTGCAGGCTTCGCTCACCGGGCATCTGGTGCTATCCACGCTGCATACCAATTCGGCGGTCGGCGCGGTCACCCGCTTGCGCGACATGGGCGTGGAACCGTTCTTGCTGGCCTCCAGTCTGATCGGCGTACTGGCGCAGCGGTTGGTGCGCGTACTCGACCCGGAGTTGCGCGAAGCCTACGCCGCGAGCGACGTCGAACTCGCCGCGTTCGGCCAATCGACCAAAGCCAAAACCCGGCCAACCCTGTATCGCCCACGCCCCGGCCTGAGTGGCAAGTTCGCTGGCTACAAAGGCCGCAGCGGCGTCTACGAACTGGTGTCGGTCGATGAACCGATGCGGCGGCTGATTCACGATCACGCCTCCGAAGCAGAAATGGAAAAATTGGCGCGCTCGCGGTCCCCCTCGATCGCCCAGGATGGCTGGCTTAAAGCCCTTTCTGGATTGACCTCGATCGAAGAAATCCTGCGCGTGGTGCGCGAACAGTGAGCACCAGCGCCGCCGTCGTAGCGACGCCGATGGCGCCGTCGTAGATACTCGGTTCGCCGTCCAATTATTTTTGGCGGCATAAAGGAGCGCCGAGCAGCGTCGCCATGTCGAGGCCGTTGTGGGAGCGTCGAGCAGCGTCGCAAGGCCGTTGTGGGAGCGCCGCTTGCGTCGCGATTGTCGTTTCGATAGCCAGGTCGCGACGCTTTTCGACGCTCCCACAAAACAAAAACGTGGTGACTGAAAAAACTGGGACCTTGCCAATCGCTGGGTCGGTGACTACGCTGCCCGCTCGGCGCGGGGAA
>PEUI01000220.1:7045-12740 GCA_002785585.1 Lysobacterales bacterium CG02_land_8_20_14_3_00_62_12 | reverse complement strand
CGGCTATGCTCCCCTTTGTGCGCCTTGCAGGCGAACGAAAGTCTGGCGCAATCTGCGCAAGTTATTTCTGCGCAACGCCTTAGCGCTTGCCCGTTACCACACGCCGATCCCGATCATGTCTACACCCGAGTCGTTCCGCCGCACCAAAATCATTGCCACCTTGGGGCCTGCCTCCAACAGCGCCGAAGTGCTCGAGGCGCTGTTGCAGGCCGGGGTCAACATCGTGCGGCTCAATTTTTCCCACGGCGACGCCGCCCAACACGCCGCGCTCGCCGAAATGGCGCGCTCGATCGCCGCCCGCCTGGGCCGCGAAGTAGGCGTGCTGGTGGATCTGCAAGGCCCCAAAATCCGAATCGAAAAGTTTGCCGCGGGACGCGTCTCGGTACGCGCTGGCCAGCCTTTCGAGTTGTTGTGCCAGGCCGACGCCGCGGCCGGCGATGAGCACCGGGTCGGCGTCAGTTATCTCGGTTTGGTCACGGACGTGCATCCGGCGGACACCCTGTTGCTGGATGATGGCCTGATCGCGCTGCGCGTCGAATCGATCACTGGCACCAGTATTCACACCACCGTATTGACCGATGGCGTGCTGTCCAATCGCAAAGGCTTGAATCGACTCGGCGGCGGCTTGTCGCTCGGCGCATTGACCATGAAAGACCGCGATGACATCGTCGCGGCGGCGGCGATCCAGGCCGAGTTTCTGGCCATTTCGTTTTGCCGCAATGCCGAAGATATGCACGAAGCCCGGCGCTTGGCCCGCGCCGCTGGCTTTGATCCGGCGCTGGTCGCCAAGATCGAACGCGCCGAAGCGATCGACG
Organism: Lysobacterales bacterium CG02_land_8_20_14_3_00_62_12; assembly: GCA_002785585.1. Classification (GTDB taxonomy): domain Bacteria; phylum Pseudomonadota; class Gammaproteobacteria; order Xanthomonadales; family Ahniellaceae; genus 0-14-3-00-62-12. The sequence goes on along the minus strand of PEUI01000220.1, from coordinate 11,925 downwards.
CCCTCGGCGAAATCATCGACGCCAGCGACGCGGTGATGGTGGCGCGCGGCGATCTCGGCGTCGAAATCGGCGACGCCGAATTGCCCGGGTTGCAGAAAAAAATTATTCGTGAATCGCTCGAACGCAACAGGGTCGTGATCACCGCCACCCAGATGTTGCAGTCGATGGTGGACAACCCGATCCCGACCCGCGCCGAAGTATTGGATGTGGCCAACGCGGTGATCGATGGCACCGACGCGGTGATGTTGTCGGCGGAAAGCGCCTCCGGCGCCTATCCGGTCAAGGCGGTGCAGTCGATGACCCGGATCTGCCTGGGCGCCGAGCGGCAATTCGAGTTCGATACCAATTTTGAGAAAGAACCACGCAACCTTCAATACGCCGATCAGGCGATCGCCATGGCCACCATGTTTCTGGCCGAGCACATCAAGGTTCGCGCCATCATCGCGCTGACCGAAACCGGCGGCACCGCGCGTTTTCTGTCGCGGTTCCGGTCGGCGGTGCCGATCTTCGGATTGTCCCGTCACCAAACCGCGCGGCGGCGGATGGCGATGATGCGCGACGTGTTTCCGGTCGCCTTTGACAGCCGCGGCCTGGCGCCACGCGATGCCGCCCGCGAGGCGGTCCAGCAGTTGTTTACGGCGGGCTTGCTCGGCACCGGCGACAAAGTCATCTTCACCAGCGGTGAATATATGGAGCTGAAAGGCGCCACCAACACCCTGCGCCTGCTCGAAGTCGGCCCGCATGGTGCCGCCCAGGGCGTTGGCGATCTTTGACGCAGCACCGCCGCCGCACCAGCACCGCCGCCAGCCAGGCAACTGCTACCGCCCAAAGCCTTTATAATCACCGGTCACCGCCAAACCTGCTGGTTACCACCGGCAGACCCACCGCTACCTTAAGGAACGCGCCATGAGCATCGATCAATTGGAAGAAACCGCGCTGGCGATGGTCGCTGCGGGCAAGGGCATCATCGCGATCGATGAGTCCAACAACACGATCAAGAAGCGCTTTGAAGCCGTTGGCATCGACTGCACCGAAGAAAATCGACGGCGCTATCGCGAGCTGTTGCTGACCACGCCGAATCTCTCGGATCATATTTCCGGCGCCATTTTGTACGACGAAACCATTCGCCAAAAAACCCGCGATGGCGTGCTCTTCACCAAGCTGATGCTGGATCGCGGCATTTTGCCCGGCATCAAGGTGGACAAAGGCCCACAACCGTTGGCCGGGTTTCCGGGCGAAGTCGCCACCGAAGGTCTGGACGGCCTGCGCGAGCGCCTGCACGAATACGCCCGGCTGGGCGCACGCTTCGCCAAATGGCGCGCGGTCATCCATATCGGCGACGATATTCCGACCAGCTCGGCGATCGACACCAACATGCATTTGCTGGCGCGCTACGCCGCGCTTTGCCAGGAAGCGGGTCTGGTGCCGATGGTGGAGCCCGAAGTCCTGATGGACGGCGATCACGATATCGATACCTGCTACGACGTCACCGAAGCCACCCTGCGTTCGCTATTCGCTGCCTTGTACGAACACAACGTGATGCTGGAAGGCACCATTCTAAAAGCCAGCATGGTGGTATCCGGCAAAGACTGCGCCGAGCAGGCCGAGGTCGATGAAGTGGCCGACGCCACCCTGCGCTGTCTGAAGAGCGCGGTGCCGGCGCAACTGCCCGGGATCGTGTTCCTGTCTGGCGGGCAATCCGACCGCGCCGCCACCGAGCATCTGGACGCGATCAATCGGCTGGGGCCCAATCCATGGCCGCTGTCGTTTTCGTATGGCCGCGCCATGCAATCGGCCGCGCTCAAGTTGTGGTCGGCCGATTTGCTCGGCAATTTTGCCGCCGCGCAGGCAATCGTCGCCAGTCGTGCGCGCGAGAATGGCCTCGCCGCCATGGGTCGGTGGACGGCAGATTTGCAGGCCTGAGCGCAGTTCGACGCCATGGCCGCCAGCTCCGCGCCGAGCGCAACGCCAGCACCGGCAGCGCTGCCGTTGGTGATCGTCGCCGATGACGATGCCGACATGGTGCTGATGATCCAGGAGTTTCTCAAGCTGTCCGGTTATGCCAGCCAGGTCGCCGACAACGCCGCCGCATTGGCGCCCTTGCTGGCGTGCCAGCCGGTGGCGCTGATGCTGGACCTGATCATGCCCGACGGTGCCTCGGAGCAGATCATCGACCGGTTGCTGGCCAACCAGTCCACGCTGCCGGTGATCCTGATCAGTGCCCTGCCACCGGCCGCGCTCGACGCCCACCGGGAACAGCTCGCAAAGCGTGGTCTGGTGATTGCCGCCGTCCTGCGCAAGCCGTTCTGGATGGATGAACTACAGCGCACGCTGGCGCTGGCGGTAGCGCGCTGATTGAGGGCCGCATCGCCGGAGCCAACCGCGCGCTTGCCGCACGGCTCGGCCATTGCCTCAAGCCAAGGCCAAACCAGCTGACCGAGGTCAATACGCGGCGACCCGGAACCGCTTAGGCTGCGGCCACAACCCACTTGGCGACGACTAAAAGACTTTGCCCGCCCGAGCGCCCGGGTTCTCGCCACCAAGGAGTTTCGCCATGAGCGACCCGATCATCTATCCGTGTTTTCTTGGCCCCTACGGCGAGAACAATGATCTGCTGGAAAAGCTGGTCGTCGAGTTTCTGCGTGATCACGTTTACTGGCGGCGCAATCTGCATCCAGAAGACCCGCCAGCGATCCCGACGCGCGCCGCCGACGGGCCCGCTTATCGGGATTTCGAAGCGCGTTTGCGACGTGAACTGCACAGCTTGTCCGCCACCTTGAAACGCTCGGTGCCCTTTCACAGCCCACGTTATTTGGGGCACATGGTTTCCGACCTGTTGTTGCCGGGCTTGGCCGCGCAAATTCTGACGCTGCCCTACAACCCGAACAACGTCAGCGCCGAGGCCGCCCCGGTCACCATCGATCTGGAAATCAAAGTCGGCCTGCAATTGGCACGGATGCTCGGCTTTGTCGATGATCCAGCGCTGCCCAATTGCGCCTTCGGCCACCTCACTTCGGGCGGCACGGTGGCCAATTATCAGGGACTCCGGCTAGCGCTGGCATTGAAGGCGTTTCCGGTGGCCCTGCGTGCCATCGCGCCGCCAGGACTGGCCATCGCCGATGACGATTGGTCGGCGTTCAACTTGACCCCGACCGCAGCGATCACCCGCTATGGCCAGTGGCTGCACTGGCTGCAAGGCCAGCCGGTTGATCAGCGTCCGCACTGGCAGCAGCAACTCAATGACCAGCGCATCGAATTTCTGGGCCTGGCCAAGTTCTTTACGCAGCACACCGAACTCAAACCGCCGCTGGTGTTGGCGCCGGTCACCGCGCACTATTCCTGGAGCAAGGGCATGAAGCTGCTCGGCCTCGGCCGACAACAACTGGAGCTGATTCCTGAGCGCGGCATGCGCATGGATATGGCCGCACTGGAAGCGCGCCTCGACGCCTGCGCACACCAGCGCCAGCCGGTGCTGATGACGGTAGCGGTGCTCGGCAGCACCGAGTTCGGCACGATCGATCCAGTCCACCGAATTCTCGCTGCGCGCGCCGCTTCCGCCGCCGCTGGTCTGGGATTTGCCGTGCACGTAGACGCCGCCTGGGGTGGCTATCTCGCCACCTTGTTCCGCAATCCGGATGGCAGCACGCGACCGTTAACCGAAGTGCGCGCAGCATTCGAAAAGTTTCCGTCGGCCGAAGTCCACGCCGCCTACGCCGCCCTCGGCGCGGTCGATTCGGTCACCGTCGATCCGCACAAGCTCGGCTACATTCCGTTTGGTTCCGGTGCCTTTGTCTGCCGCGATCAGCGGGCGATGGCGCTGCTCGCCGAAGACGCCGACTATGTCTTTGAGCGCGAGACCGCCGAGGACTATTTCAAACGCTTTCGGCAGCTCGGCCGCTATCTGCCGGAGGGCTCGAAATCCGGTGCCGCAGCGGCCGCGGTCTACGTTACCCATCGCGTGCTGCCGCTCGACCATGACCACTTCGGCGCGCTGCCGCGGGAGAGCATCCGCGCTACCGAGGCTTTTCACAACGCTGCGCTGGCGTTCGCGGCCAGGATGGAAAACCGGGTCCGCTGCCAATTGCCATTCGAGCCCGACAGCAATCTGGTTTGTCTGGCGCTGAACCCGGTCGGCAATCGCCAGGTCGCCACGATGAATGCGTTTGTCCGTTCGGTGTATGCCAAGTTGCGCGTCGATCCCGGCATGGCATTGCAATCGCGTGAGTTCTTCGGCTCGATGACCACCCTGCACCCAAACACCCTCGGCAGCATCGACACCGAGCGGATCTTGACGGCGCTGGATCTGGATGCCGAGAGCCTGCACGCCGATCATGCCGATGCCGACCGACTGGTGATTTTGCGCCACACCCTGATGAATCCGTTCATGCTCGATGCGGAAAATGGCATCAGCTACATCGACCGCTACTTCGACTATCTGGAGCGCGTGATCGCCACGTTGTAGTCGCATGGCGGTCTGGGCACAGCTCTGTAGGGTGGGTGCAACCCACCGTGGTTCGGCGTTTCAGCACGGTGGGTTGCACCCACCCTACCTGGCTTAGCGCGCGCCGCTGCCACTGGTGAGTTGGCGTGCCATGGCCTCGGCCGCCGCGCGATCAATTTCGCTGGTGGTGCAACAGGCGCGCAGCGCCACCAACGCCGGCTCCAGCAGCCCTTGCGCCGCCGCCCGGTTACCCCGCCGCAAGGCCAGTTCGGCTTGATCGAGCGCGATCCAGGCACGCAACGGATGCCGACTGGGCAAGCTGGCGCTGGCTTCGGTCATGGCGGTCTTCAATGCGCTCGCCGCAGTAGCGTTGTCGCCCTGCGCCAATGCCACCAGCGCTGCTACCCGCAGCGCCCGTGCGCGCCAGGGATGGGGCGCC
>PEUI01000220.1:4515-6960 GCA_002785585.1 Lysobacterales bacterium CG02_land_8_20_14_3_00_62_12 | reverse complement strand
GCGCAATCTGCGCAAGTTATTTCTGCGCAACGCCTAAGTCATACACCAGCGCCACCAAGCGATCCCGCGCCGCCAGTTCACCAGCGCGCCAAGCCTTGGTCAATTCCGCGAACGCGGTGACATCACCCATCGGAGCCTCGAAGCACCAGACCGGAGTGGCATTCTAGGACAGCTTGGCTCGGCCGACGGCGCTTTGGTCCACCAGCGTCAATCAGCGACCTGGACGCTAGGCAAGGCATTGAACCAAGTCGGGTTGGCGTGTTTCAATGGCTGCGTTGGCAGCAGACTTTTTGCCGTGCCTGCCCGGCCAAGCCGATGCCATCGAGGTGCGTGATGACCGCCAATGTGGAAAATTTGATTCTCGAGATGCTGCGCGCGTTGCGCAACGACGTGCAAACTTTGCGAACCGAAACACGCCAGGGATTTGCCGAGCAAAAACAGCGCACAGGTGGCGTCGAAGCGGCCATTGTCAAAGCGCGCGGCGATAACCTGAGTACGCAGGAAGACGTCTATCGTCAACAAACCACGATGGATCGGCTGGCGGAACGCCCGGACCGTGTTGAGAAACGGTTGGAATTGAACAGCAACCCCTGAGCGATGCCAAAGCCAGGCATTGAGCATCAACACGCGGCGCGGGTTGGTTTGGGCTAGGGTTTGAGCGCCGCCTGGAATCGGCGCAGCGACGCGGCTCGGATCAAGCCGCTTCGACCAAGCAATCAGCGCTTCGCTGCCCGACGGTGGATCCGACACCGCTCTGCTGGGCCAGGAACGCTGCCGGATCCGCCGCGAATCAGCAGCTGATCCGTACTCAATCTCCACGCGCGGCTTGCTCCGGCCTACGTTTTACGGCCTGCGTTTGGACGCCGACGCGTCGCCGCATTGGTGGCAACCTGGGCAAGCACCGGCCCCGGGCTTGGGTTTGAACGCGGCGTAGAGTCGGCGCAGCAAATAGGCAACCGCCAGCAATCCGATCAGCGCGACGACAACGGTGTCGATCATGACGTGATCCAACTGGCAATGCGGAAAGTAACCAACGCCGCCAGGTAGGCCAGGCCAAATAGATACAGGGCCAACCCCGAGGCTTTCAGCCAGGACTGGGTCTCCCGTTTCACCGTGACCAGGGTGGACAAACACTGCGGCGCGTAAACATACCAGGCGATGAACGCAAACGCCGTCGGCAGCCCCCACTGTGCCTGAATGATCGAACCGAGCGCGGCTTTGAGCGCATCGCCATCGGCGCTGAGCGCGTACACGGTGCCGAGCGCGCTGACCGCCACTTCGCGCGCGGCCATGCCCGGCACCAGCGCGATGCAGATCTGCCAGTTAAACCCGATCGGCGCAAATACTGGTTCCATCGCCCGCCCGAGCATACCCGCCAAGCTGTAGTAAATTGCCGGCTCGGTGGCCAGCGGCGGCGGTGCCGGGTAGCTGGACAAAAACCAGAGCACGATCATCAACGCCAAAATGATGGTGCCGATGCGGCGCAGAAAAATCTGCATGCGTTGCCACAAACCGATCAGCACACCGCGCAGCCGTGGCCAGTGGTAGCTGGGCAATTCCAGCAGCAGCGGATAACTCTGGCTGCGGCCACCGGCACGCTTGAGCACAAACGCGACCGCGACCGAACTGAAGATTCCGGCCAGATACAAAGCGAACAGGGTAAGGCCCTGCAAATTGAACACCCCCAGTACCGCCTGGCGCGGAATAAAGGCGCCAATCATCAACGCATACACCGGCAGACGCGCCGAGCAGGTCATCAACGGCGCCACCATGATGGTAATCAGGCGTTCGCGCGGGTCCGGAATGGTGCGGGTCGCCATGATGCCGGGAACCGCGCAGGCAAAACTCGACAGCAACGGAATAAACGCACGCCCGGACAAGCCCAGCCCGCGCATTAAACGATCCAGCAGAAACGCCGCGCGCGGCAGATAACCGGAATCCTCCAGCGCCAGAATGAACGCGAACAAGATCAAAATCTGCGGCAAAAAGACGATGACGCTGCCAACGCCGGCGAAAAATCCGTCCACCAGCAAGCTGCGCAGCGCGCTCGGCGGCATCGCCGCCGCGACCATGCCACCCAAGTAGGTGATGGTGGCCGTGATCCCGTCCATCAGTGGCGCCGCCCAGGCAAACACCGCCTGAAACATCGAGAACATCACCGCCATCAGCAGCAGTACGCCAAGCAGCGGATGCATGACGACGCGATCGATCTGGTCCTGCCAGTGCGGATAGCGGCCGGGGTTGGTCAACACCTGCAGCAGAATTTGATCGACCTGCCGATACAAGTCTTCGACACTTTGCTTGGCCAACGCCAAACGCGTTTGCGGCGTTGCCGAAAAACCCGGCAAGGCCTGCAACAGTGCAGCCGCGCCGGCGCGCGCAATCGCCACCGTGGTCACCACCTGACAGCCCAGCAAATCTGCCAGCCGAACCTGATTGATCTCG
>PEUI01000220.1:80-4473 GCA_002785585.1 Lysobacterales bacterium CG02_land_8_20_14_3_00_62_12 | reverse complement strand
CAGCACCAGGCGCAGACCCAAGTGCAGATTGGTCGCGTCCAGCACCACCACCATCAGGTCCGGCTGGCGCTCACCCTTGAGGCCGCCGAGCACGGCATCGCGGGCGATCACTTCGTCGGCACTGCTGGCGTGCAGACTGTAGGTGCCGGGCAGGTCGAGCAGTTGATAGCGTCGTCCGCCGGTGTCGGCAAACTCACCACTGCGGCGCTCGACCGTTACCCCCGCGTAGTTGGCGACTTTCTGCCGCGCCCCGGTCAGCAAGTTGAACAACGCGGTCTTGCCGCAATTCGGATTGCCGATCAGCGCCAGCGTGAGGGCCGGGTTCGTGCTCATGGCAGTGTGCTCATGCCAGCGTCGCCACTTGCACCATCACCTTGCGTGCCTCGGCCAGACGCAGCGCAAATTTGGTGCTGCCCAGGCGCACCGCCACCGGATCGCGACCGAGAAATCCATGGCCGATCACTTCGAGTTTGGCCCCTGGCAGAAATCCCAGTTCCTGCAGCCGCAGCGTCACCAGGCCATCCATCGGCCCGAAGCTGGCGTTGCCTACCAGAGCGCCAATATGGCCGTGTTGGCCGCGTTGTAGTTGGTCGAGTGATTGCAAACTTGAGTTCATCTGGATCCGCGAGGCAAAGCGCCGGGAGCCGCTCAAGTCGCGGCCGTGTTACGAGTGATTCGTATTTGAAGCCGAACTATAGCCGAGACTAAGGCCTGCGCGCATGACCCAGATCAATCGACCGGGAGACGGCAGGGGCGCGTTGATCGCGGTGCATGATCGCAGCGACTGTGGGAACGCCGAGAAACGTCGCGATGGCTCGGCGCCATCGACAGTCGCGACGCTTCTCGACGCTCCCACCAGTGTCCTCCACCCGCTTCCCGCTTCCCGCTTCCCGCTTCCCGCTTCCCAACTCCCGCTGCCGAAGCTGACTCAGGTCAATGTCGCCACCGCCGCAATCACCGACACTGCGGCTTGGTTCCCGGCGCAGGTTCGGCAATGGCGATGCAACTGGTGTGTCCGGCGGGCAATTTGCCTGCCTTGATGGCAGCCGTAGATAACGGCGCCAACGCCGTATATGTGGGTTTTCGTGACCAGACCAACGCGCGTGCCTTTCCCGGCTTGAACTTCAGCGATGCCGACTTGAGCCGCGGCGTCGCCTACGCCCACGCCCGCCACTGCCAGATTTACATCGCACTGAATACCTACCCGGACTGCGCCCGCATCGCCGAGTGGGAAGCCGCCGTAGAGCGCGCGGCAGCGCTCTCGGTCGACGCGATCATCGCCGCCGACATGGCCGTGCTCGATTACGCCGCGCGCCACCATCCGTCGCTGCCGCGACACCTGTCGGTGCAAGCGTCGGCGACCACGGCCGCGGCGCTGCGCTACTACTTCGAACGCTTCGGCATCGCTCGCGCGGTGTTGCCACGGGTGCTCTCGATGCAGCAGATCGAGCGCTTGTGCGCGGTCTCGCCGGTCGCCCTGGAAGTTTTTGCCTTCGGCAGTTTGTGCATCATGGTCGAAGGCCGCTGTCAGTTGTCGAGTTTGCTCACCGGCGCCTCGCCCAACCGTCACGGCGTCTGTTCACCCGCGCGTTTCGTGCGCTGGGAAGAGGCTGCCGACGGCACCCGCACGGTGCGCCTCAACGGCGTGCTGATCGACCGCTTCGATGCCGACGAAAGCGCCGGCTATCCGACCGTCTGCAAAGGTCGCTTCCAAGTCAATGGCGAGACCTTTCACGCGCTGGAAGAACCCACCAGCCTGAACACGCTGGAGCTGCTGCCGAAGTTGGCCAAGGCCGGCGTGCAAGCCCTCAAGATCGAAGGTCGGCAACGCGGCGCAGCCTACGTCGGCACGGTCGCCAAGGTCTGGCGCCAGGCCCTGGATCGCTACGCCAGCAATCCGGACGACTGGACCCCGAGTATCGAAGGACAATCCGCACTGGCCGCCGTCGCCGAGGGCCGACAAACCACCCTCGGCCCGTATCACCGGGCCTGGCATTGACGAGGACGCTTTGATGCGATTGACCCTGGGCCCGCTGCAATATTTCTGGCCACGTGATTTGGTACTGGCGTTTTATGCCGAGGCCGCCGATTGGCCGCTGGAGGTCATTTATATCGGCGAAACCGTGTGCAGCAAGCGCCGTGAATTGCGCAGTCGCGACTGGATTTCTCTGGCCCGTGAGTTGGCCGAGTCCGGCAAAGAAATCGTGCTGTCCACGCTCGCCCTGCTGGAAGCCGAATCCGAACTGGGCGTCATCCGGCGCCAGATCGAGAATGGCCATTTTCGCATCGAAGCCAATGACCTATCGACCGTGCAGCTCTGTCGCGAACGCGGCGTACCGTTCATCGCCGGTCCAACGCTCAACGTCTACAACCAACGCAGCCTGGCATTACTCTGCGAAGACGGACTGCAACGTCTGGTGCTCGGCGTCGAGCACGGCCAGCAATGGCTGCAAGAGCTCCACCAGGCCGCGGCCGCCGCTGGCATGCCCCTACCCGAACTCGAACTGATCGTCTGGGGTCGCCTGCCACTGGCATTTTCTGCGCGTTGTTTTACCGCGCGCGCATTGGATGTCGGCAAAGACGACTGTGGCTTCCGTTGCATCGAACACCCCGACGGCCTGCCGCTGGCCACGCGCGAAGCGCAACCGCTGCTGACCATCAACGGCATCCAGGTACAGAGCCCCGACATTTGCGACCTCGGCCCGGAACTCACCGAGATTCGCGACGCCGGCATCGACCTGTTGCGCCTGTATCCACAAGCCAAAGGCATGGCGGAAATCGTCCAGCATTTTCACCAGGCGCGGAACGCCGAAGCCCCACCCCCACGTCTGGGCGCGCCGAACGGCTATTGGCACGGCCAAGCCAGCATCAGCGGTCCGGACCTCGCTGCTCATCGTTCATAGGTTGGGCTGAGCGTAGCGATGCCCAACGGCTGGTCAGCGGCACCTGGCGCTGACGCTCATCACGCCCGCTTTCCCGCTGTTGGGGTGACCGGCCGTCGCCGTTAACAACCGCTGCGCTCACCCGCAACCTATAGCGCCGCTATGCCATCCCGGTGTTGGGGCTCGCTGCGCTCACCCGCTGGCGCCAGCCGCTGGAAAGTGCCAATCTTGGCGCATGGATCCTGCCGGGAAATGTGAATGCGTAACGCAATCTTGATGGTGCTGTTCGGTCTGCTTTCGTCCTGCGCCAGCGATGGCACCGAGCGGGTGATGCTCAAAGGACAAACCTTTCACGTCGAAGTGGTCAGCGACGACGCCGGGCGCGAACGCGGCTTGATGTTCCGGGATCAGATGGCCGCCGATCACGGCATGTTGTTCGTGTTCCCGCACTCGCAAAACTTGAGCTTCTGGATGAAGAACACGCACATTCCGCTGGATATTTTGTATTTCGACGACGCCTTCGGGTTTGTCAGCGCGGCGCTCGGTACGCCACCCTGCGGCCAAACCGGCAGCCTCAACAACCGTTGTCCCAACTACCCAAGCACCGGCATGGCACGCTATGTGCTGGAACTCAATGCCGGCATCGGTGCGGCGTTGCAACTGCAACCGGGCGACCGCATCGAACTACCCGAGGATCTGCCACCGGCACACTGACCGCGATCACGGCTGGCTTAACCAATGGCGGCGGATTGCAGTGGCAGCACTTGATCTTTCTGGTCGGAGGCCCTATCAAGCAGCCATGAACACTTCCGAACTGCACAATGCTGCCGACGTGGCCCGTGGCTGGGACCATCTGAAAACAGCGCGCGACGAAGATATTCCGTTGCTCTGGGCCTCGCTGTTGATCGCCCACGATGAATATCCCGATCTCGATTTCCGTTCGATCAGCGCGCCGCTCGAAGCCTGGTGCGACGCCCTGCGCTCGCGCGTGCAGGCCGAAGACGATCCCCTGCTGGCGCTGCAAACGCTCAATCGTTTTGTGTTTGATGAACAGGGTTTTGCCGGCAACGACGACGACTACTACGACCCGCGCAACAGCTATTTGAACGAGGTCATGCTGCGCCGCCTCGGCAATCCGATCTCGCTGGCCGTGGTGCAACTGGAAATGGCGCGGCGGCTCGGCCTGCCGATGCAGGGGGTGTCCTTTCCCGGTCACTTTCTGCTGCGGTTTCCGGTCGCTGGCGGCATGCTGATTCTCGATCCGTATCACAAGGGCCGCTCGCTCGATGTCGATGAACTCAAGCAGCGCGCCAGCCCGCATGTTCCGGGCCGCCGGGTCGGCGACGAACAACTGGGGCGGATGCTGGAACCGGCACCCAATCGGGTGATCCTGATGCGGATGTTGCGCAACCTCAAACAGCTCTATATCGAGCGCGAGGATTTCGAACGGGCGCTGCGCTGTACCGACCGGCTGCTGATTCTGGACCAACGCGACGGCGATGAAATCCGTG
>PEUI01000204.1:20193-24480 GCA_002785585.1 Lysobacterales bacterium CG02_land_8_20_14_3_00_62_12 | reverse complement strand
CGCGCCGGCCATCACCATCGGCGGCGGCGGCGTTACCGCTGGGCCGCCGCTGGCTTCCAATTCCTGCACGGCAATGCCGGTGTTGGCGCCCACATCGACGTATTTGCCCAAGCGGCTCGAACTCGTTGCCGCCGCGCCGGGCAGAACCATTTCCTCGGGCTCGGTGGATGGCTTCGGTTTGCCGAGCAAGCCGTTCGGAAACAAGCGCTGGTAGATCAGCCCCAGAGCCGCCAGCAAGCTGAGCCCGGCGACCAGCGCCAGGCCGCCGAGACTGCGACTATCGAAGGCACTAAAAATCAATCCGGGTTTGAATAGAGTCTTCCGTCTGGCACTGAGCTGGAAGTGGCTGGCGGCGATCGGCTGGATGTTGTCGCTCAGGCTGCCATCGTCACCGGAAGATTCGCCAATGCGCTTCAAGGGCCAATCCGAGCCTTTGGCCGAGCCTTGCCGCAGTTCGATCGATCCGCCCAACGGCGCCGCACCCAATTCGGCATAAATGCCATCGATCGGCAACAACACATAGGCGTAGGCCAATATTTGATCGCCCGCCAACACCGGCTGCGCCAACGCCAGACAGTCGCCAGTGGTGATGGCGCAGCTTTGCGCCTGCGCCCGCGCTGGCGCTTTGGTCTCGCGCGCCTCGGCCAGAATGTCGGCCTTGGCATAACCAAACTTGGCCAAGTCGGCGTCGATCAATTCGGTCAGTTCGGCCGGGTAAAACGTCACGAGATTGAGCAGGGGCAGGTGCTGGCCGAGGATCGCAGCGGATTGCTGAAAGGCAGCGGGCTGGTCGGTACTGGCCGTCTCCGGCGGGCTGCCTTTCGCCGCTGCGGCCGCCAGTTCGGCCACCAGCGCGGTGTGTAATTCGGCTGCCGCCAGGGCGAGCTTTAGCGCATCCTGATCGCGGCGGACCAGCGCGCCAATGCGCGTCGCTGCCTGATCGCGAACCGCCAGCAGATTCGCTTCGGCTTGATTTTCCAGCCACACCATCGTCGCCTGAAACCCGCACAATCCGCTGACGATCAATAGCAGCACGAAACCCGTGCTCATGCCGATGCGTTCCAGATTGAGCGACGCCGCTTTGCCCGCCATGGCGGCCTCGAGCGCGGTCTTCTTTTTGCCCATATTCAACATTTTGCTTCCTTATGCCTACTGGCGGCCGGTATGGCCGAAGCCACCCTGACCGCGCTCGCTATTGGCGAACTCTGTCACCACCCGAAACTCTGCACGCACGATCGGCACGATCACCAACTGTGCGATGCGGTCGCCGGGGCTGATGGTAAACGCTGTCTCGGATCGGTTCCAACAAGATATCAACAACGGCCCTTGATAATCGGCGTCGATCAGCCCAACCAAATTGCCAAGCACAATGCCATGGCGGTGGCCGAGCCCGGAGCGTGGCAGGATCAACGCGGCGAGATTCGGATCACCAAGATGCAGGGCGATACCGGTCGCCAACAGTTCACTGGCACCGGCCGCCAAGTTGAGCGGCGCGTCCAGCATCGCCCGCAGATCCAGCCCGGCGGCGGCGGCGGTGGCGTAGTCCGGTAGTGGATACTCAGTGCCCAGGCGGGGATCGAGGATCTTGATTTCGATAGCGACCGGCATCGTCAGCGCCCGCGTTGCGCCAGGCGTGCGGCGATTTCCAACAGCAGGGCGCGCGCCAGTTCGGTTTTTGGCGCCGGTGCCAGCGCCCGTTCGCCGCCAGGCCAGAGCAAGGTCAGTTGGTTGTCGTCGCACTCGAAGCCGGTGCCGGCGACACCGATCTGGTTGGCACAAATCAAGTCCAGATGTTTGCGTTCGAGCTTGCTGCGGGCGTGCACCAGCAAGTCCTCGGTTTCGGCCGCAAAGCCCACCACCAGCGGTCGATTGGGCAGCGCGGCAACGGCGGCGACGATATCCGGATTCGGTATCAGCGACAGCTCAAGGGCTTGCGCCGTGCGTTTGATTTTGCGGGATTGCGGCGTTGATGGTCGATAGTCCGCCACCGCCGCCGCGGCGATGAATACCTCGTTGGCGCCGACTTCACTCAGCACCGCGGCGTGCATCTCAGCGGCGCTTCGAACATCGATGCGACGCGCACCAGCGGGTGTCGCCAAAGCCACTGGACCGGCAATCAACGTGGTCTCGGCGCCCATCGCAGCGGCGGCGGCAGCGATCGCAAAGCCCATGCGACCAGAACTGCGATTACCAATAAAGCGCGCCGGATCGATGTCTTCATAAGTCGGCCCGGCACTGATTAATATGCGGCGACCAGCGAGCACCCGGGCTTGTGCCCGTTGCGCCAGCAAGTCGGCGATGATTTGGCTTGGCTCGGCCATGCGTCCCGGTCCATGGTCACCGCAAGCCTGGGCACCGGTCTCTGGCCCAATGCAGCGCACGCCACGCTGCAACAACTGGGCGAGATTGGCTTTCGTGGCTGGATGCCGCCACATTTGTTGGTTCATCGCCGGGGCAATCGAAAGCGGCGCAGCACTGGCCAGGCAGACCGTAGACAACAGATCCGATGCCAGGCCATGGGCGAGTCGCGCCAGGCAATCGGCGGAGGCCGGGGCAATCACCATGTGCTCGGCAAACCGGGCCAGTTCAATGTGGCCCATGGCGGCCTCGGCCAGCGGGTCCCAAAGATCGCTGCGGACCGGCCGCCCGCTCAACGCCTGGAACGTCATCGGCGTCACAAACTGCTGCGCCGCTACCGTCATCAGCACCTGGACTTCAGCGCCCAATTCGCGCAGACCACGCGTCAGCTCGCAAGCTTTATAGGCCGCGATGCCGCCGCACACTCCCAGCAGAATGCGGCTTCCTTTTAGTGTTTCGGTCACCGTCGTACCCCTGTGCCATTTGCGAAATATCTTAGCGGTTTGCGCGGCAAAATCCGGATTCTTTGGCGTCAATTGTCGGCTAAGGTCGCATTTCTTTGGCTGGAGCTTGAACATGCGTCTGAATCAGTTGCCGCCAGCGGAACGCCCGCGCGAGCGCTTGTTGCGCTGCGGCGCCCAGGCGTTGACCGAAATCGAATTGTTGGCCTTGTTTCTGCGTACCGGTGTCGCCGGTCAAGACGCCCTCGAATTGGCGCAGTCATTGCTCATCAACCACGGTGGACTGCCCGGGCTGCTGCGGGCGGGTGCCGGGCAATTGTTGGCCGCGCGCGGTCTGGGGCCGGCCAAAGCCACGCAACTGCTGGCAGCGTTGGAGTTGAGCCGTCGCTTTCTGGAAGCCGGCCTGCGCCAGGGCGAAATGCTGACCGATCCAGCACGCGCCGGTGAATACCTGTCGATGCAGTTGCGCCCGCATTTGAACGAGGTCTTCGCCGTCATCTTTCTGGACAATCAGCACCGCATGCTGGCTTTCGAGGAACTGTTTACCGGCACCATCAATAGCACCGAAGTGCATCCACGCGAGATTGTCAGGCGGGCACTCGCGCACAACGCCGCCGCCGTCATCCTGGCGCACAACCATCCTTCTGGCGTCGCCGAGCCGAGCGTGGCGGACCAATCACTGACCCGCCGGATTGTCGAAGCAATGGCGCTGATCGGTGTGCGCGTACTCGACCACTTCATCGTCGGTGCCGGACCGCCGACCTCGCTGGCGGAGCGGGGCATGCTGTAGGCAAAAGGCGGTTGCCGCACCGACGTTGGCCAAAAAAATCCGGCCGCAGCCGGATCGTTGCAAACGGGTGCCGCCGCCGCGATCAATGGTCGGTCATCTCAAAACCAATTTTGCTCATGCCGATGTTTTTCGCCGAGCCCATCACATCAGCCAGCACTTGGTATTGGGTGGACGGATCGGCCTTGATCTGCAGCATCGCCTGCGGGTCTTTACGCGATTCGATCTGCAACTCAAGCTCGAACATATCCTGCGAAAACGGCCGTCCGTTCCAGAACAATTGTCCGGACGGATTGATCGCCAGATTGATCGGTGGCGGCGGTTCTTTGTCGGGCTTGACCGTCGTTTTCTGCGGCAGATCGATCATGATGCGCTGGGTCATCACCGGCGCGGTAATCATGAAAATGATCAACAACACGAGCATCACGTCGACCAACGGCGTGACGTTCATGTCCGCCATCGGGCCACCGGATTGATTGCTGGAGAATGCCATCTTGGTTTCCTTGCTGCGGGCTTGAGCTTATTTCTTTTCCGGCTCGGTGATGAAACCGATCTTTTTCATGCCGGCGGTCTTGGAGATGCTCATCACTTCCTGCAGCAGGCGATATTGCGTCTCTTTGTCTGCACGAATCTCCAGCAACGGCTGCGGCTCACGGCGGGCTTCGATACGCAACTGCCGAT
>PEUI01000204.1:19535-20186 GCA_002785585.1 Lysobacterales bacterium CG02_land_8_20_14_3_00_62_12 | reverse complement strand
ATCTTTCAACACCGGCGCGTCGTTCCAGTACAGGCTGCCGTTGGCCTGCACCGACACCGTGATCGGTGGCGGCAATTTTTCCTCCGCAACGGTCATCGATTTTTTCGGCAACTCGATCTTGATTTTGTGCGACATCAACGGCGCCGTGATCATGAAAATGATCAACAGCACCAGCATCACGTCCACCAACGGGGTGACGTTGATCTCGGCCATGATGCCGTCACCACCTTTCGAAAAAGCCATAGGTTTGCTCCCGGACTGCCTGGATGAATCTGTAGTTGGCTGTACGCTCTGGGTTTACTTGCCAGCCTTGCCCATGTGCACCGCTTCCACACGCGAACCGGTGGCGAAGAAGTCATGCAGATCGTGCGCAAATTCGTCGAAACGGGAATTGATCTTGTGGTTGGAGCGATTGAAGAAGTTGTACGCCAACACCGCCGGAATGGCGACGCCCAAGCCGAGCGCGGTCATGATCAGCGCCTCGCCGACCGGACCGGCAACCGCGCCGATCGAGGCTTCGCCGCTGGCACCGATGCGGATCAAAGCGTGATAGATGCCCCAGACCGTACCCAACAGGCCAACAAACGGCGCCGTGGAGCCGGTGGTGGCAAGCCAGGTCAAGCCGTTCTCCAACCGTGAACTTTCGCGGGC
>PEUI01000204.1:0-19516 GCA_002785585.1 Lysobacterales bacterium CG02_land_8_20_14_3_00_62_12 | reverse complement strand
GTCGGCGGCCGAGGTGGTTTCCCAGAAGGTGCGCATGACTTTTTCCATGCGGCCGGTGATGCGCAGGTTCTGCATGGTGTTGATGACGATGTAAATCCAACTGCCCAGTGACATCAGCACCAAGGTCACCAATACCGTCCAACCGAGGTAATCCAGATTCGATGCCAAGTGGGCAAAGTCCATGCCTTGCAGCGCCGCCGCGTTGGTTTCATGGGCGCCCGAGGCCATCGCTTCGGCGCCCGGCGGAACCGCGGCGGAAGTGATCGCGGTGTTGGCGGCATCGGCCACTGCCGCGTCTGCCGGAGCAGTAATTCCTGCATCGGCAGGCTGAGTCGAGGTCTGATCTTGGAGCATGGCTATACCTTTCGCTGGGCGGAGTTGAGTGGACGGGATGCTGCGGTGAGTTTAGAGGGAGAACTTGATCGGAACCAACACGCGACCCTGGATCGCTCTTCCATCGCGAATTTCGGGGTTGAACTTCCAGTTGCGGGCGGCCCGGATGGCTTCCTGGTCGAGTTCGCGAACGCGGCTGGACTTCTGGATCTGGATGTCGATCGGATTGCCGTCGATACCCACGGTAATGATCAGCACGACTTCACCTTCCTGGTGCCGACGCATGGCCGCTGGCGGATAGCGCGGTGGCCGCATCCGGCGATAGCTCGGATCCTCGCTGGCGCCACGATCAGCTTGAATCTGTGGCTGCGGCGGCGCGGGCGGTGCCGGTGGTGGGGCTTCTTCGGCCATCGGCAAGGCTTCCTCGAACACCATTTCCGGTGGCGGTTCTTCCTGCGGTATCGGCGTCGGGCGCTTTTCGATGACCTTGGGCTCGATCTGCTTCGGCGGCTCTGGTGGCGGCGGCGGCGGCGGCGGCGGCGGCGGCGGCGGCGGTTCGAGAAATACTACCTCGACCGAATCTTTCTGCTCGTCGTCTTCCGCCTGCGGCGGCTTCATCGGTGCCAGCAAAAACAGGAACACACTCGCGTGTAGGGCGATGGCAAAAGACTGCGCAAAGACCCGGCGCATGCTGAAGGTTTGTAGATCGATGTCACGGGGGTCGCTGGACATGGCACTAAATCTCGTTGGGCCGTTCGCTAGACTTTTACCGACCCGATGCTTGCGGGCAAGCGCACGGTGGCGGGCAAGTATAGCGACTGAACCGGTGGCGAACTAGGTTCCGCACCGGAACCGGCTGGTGCGTTGCGGATAGAAGAAACGGCGGTGGCGCCGGGTTGGGGTTGCGCGGAGAGTTATGGCTAGTTTCGGCGATTGCTCCGCAACCAGGATTCGGCGTTCTTCTTGGTGCTGGGAAATTGCGCGGCTTTCTCGAACGCAGCAACCGCCGCCGCCTTGTGGTCGAGCGCGAGTTCGCTGTTGCCGAGCGTCAGCCAGCACTCGCCTTCCTGTTTGAAGGGAACCCGCTTCAGTGCCTCCAGGGCCGCCGCTCTGGCCGCTTCCGGTTGGTCGGCGGCGTACAGCCAGTAGGCCTGTTGGAACTTCATGTCGCCATCGGGGGCGAACTCGGCGGCCTTGCCGTACGCCGCCGCCGTCTTCACCGAATCTTCGCCCTGGGCATAGATATTGGCCAGCAGCGAATAGCTCGCCAGATTGGCCTTCATGATGCCTTTGGCGAGCGCCTCCTCAACAATCTGTGCGCCTTTGGCCACTTGTTCGGCGACCGCGTACAACTGCGCCAGTTGGCGCAATTCGGCTTCGGTTTTCAGCAAACCGGAACTGTAGGCTCGATCCATCAAGGCCAGCGCCTTTGGTTGCTGTTCGGCATCGATATATAAATTGGACAGCTGCCGAATAATGTTCTTGTCATCGGGGTTGGACGCCAGCACCGACTCGGCAAAAGCAATCGCCTCGGCCGGTTGCTCACTCTCTGCATAGGACTGGATCAGCAGGGCGTTCCAGTTGTTGTTGGGTTTCTCTGCCAGAGCGATTGCTTGCTTGAGGTTCTCTACCACCAGCGGATAATTCTCCTGCATGTAATACGCTTGGCCTTTGACGGCGTACATCAAAGCTTTCTGAACGCCAGATTCCTTGAGGAAACGATCCGCCATCGCGATCGCTTGGTCGAATTGGTCTTCCTGCAGATAGAGCTGCGCATTGGCCTGCATCAAGGCAAACTGGGAGGCATTGGGCAGGCCATCGAGGGCAATGGCGGCGGCGTTGAAGGTGATCGCTTTTTTGCCATCTTCGTCGCGTTCATAGGCGATCGAGCCGAGGATCTGATTGGCAAACGCTTTCTCGAACGGGCTGGCTTTGGCGTCATCCAAGATGGATTGAAAGGTCGTCTCGGCGACGGCGTAATCCGGTTTGTTGAACGCATCAATCCCTTTCGACGCAAGCTTGCCAAGTTTCGGTGACCATTTGTCTTCGTGTTCCTTGCGGGTGCTGTTTGGGTAGAGATTTTCGGCCAAGCTGTTCTTGCCGCCTTTGTCTGACTTGGCTTCATGCCGCGATTTGCGATCTGCGGAGCGATCCACCGAGTCGGCCTGTGCAAAATTGCCGGCAAGCAAGGCCAGACCGAATCCGGCCGCGATCAACCATCGGGAAAGCAGTTGCCACTTCATTTGATCTCCTCCTCGAACCAGGGCCGTCTTGGGCCGTGTTGCCACTGAACAACGGTGCCAGAGCGTAGCGGCAGCGGTGATCGCCGACAACTGTCACCTGTTTGAAATGGTTTGGCCGCGCCGAGACCGAGCGTTTTCCTGCTCCGATCAGCATGCATTGCGAGCCGCCTAAAGCGTGGCGATATCACGCTTGGCAAATGCTACCCGTTCGGCCGGTTGCTTGGCCAGAGCGCCGGCCGCCTCCAACGCCTGCACTTTGCGCAGACGATGCAACAGCCCGTGGCCGTTGGCCATCTGGATCGCCAGGCCCGGCCGCGCGTTCAGTTCCAGAAGCAACGGGCCCAGGGATTTGTCGAGCACGATATCGACACCAACATAGCCTAGCTCGACCAGGTCGTAGGCCTGCGCCGCAATCAGCAGCAGTTGATCCCAGTGCGGAATGTGCAGACCGACGATGCTGCTCTCGGTGTCCGGATGTTCGCCAATCAGCTCCCGACCCCAGACCCCGCGTCGGGTGATGCCGGTGGCCAGGTCGATGCCGACGCCGATGGCGCCTTGATGCAAATTGGCCTTGCCGTCCGACAGTCGTGTTGGCAACCGGATCATCGCCATCACCGGATAGCCGAGGAAACTGATGATGCGGATATCCGGCACGCCCTTGTAGCTGACCTGATCGAAGACTGGGTCGAACTGAACCAGGTATTCGACCAGCACATGATCGGGCTGGCCGCCGAGCGAGAATAATCCGGAGAGCATGTTCGACAAGTGATGATCGAATTCTTCGCGACTGAGCAGGGCGCCGTTGGCGCGCCGATAACGATCACCGCGGCGTCCGCTGATCACCAGGATGCCGTCGCCACCGGAACCGTGCGCGGGCTTCACCACAAAACCTTCGCGGTTTTTAAGTTTTTCGTGCAGCTCGTCGATTTCGTGTTCTTCCCGCACCACCGCATACAGCTGCGGTACCGGCAATCCGGCCGCCAGCGCCAGTCGCTTGGTGATCAGTTTGTCGTCCACCCGGGGATAAAACCGCCGCTGGTTGTACATCAGCACGAATTCGGCGTTGCGTTGGCCAATGCCAGACAAACCAATCGCGTGCAGGCGCTTGGCGATGGTAAAGGGATTGAGCACGGTGTCAGTCCGCCACCCTGGGTGCGGCCGCGACTGGCGCGGGTGTGATCGGATCTTCGGCAAGGGCGCGGAAGCGAAACAGCTCGCTGATCCGGTAACCCGAGTAGCGCCCGATCAACAAGGTAAGCGCGAACAACACCAGCAGCAGTTCCGGGAACACAAAAATCAGGTGCGCCAGCCAGCGGATATTCATCACCAGAAACGCCAGCACGGCGACGATCAAGGTACCGATGCCTTCGCTCATGGCAAACGCCGCGCCGCGTTCTTCCCAGGCCACCGACATGCGCTCGATGGTCATCGTCATGATGACAATCGGGAACAAGGCAATCGACAGGCCTTGCTCGATACCCAGACGATTGCTGACCACCGACACCAGCGCCATCAGAAACACCACCAGGATCAACACCGCTGTCAATCTCGGCACCAGCAACAGGCGTAATTTCTCCAGGTAAAAGCGCACCAGCAAACCGAGTCCGACGACGGTGACAAACAAGGTGACGCCGGCCAGCAATTGGGTTTCCCGAAATGCCAGCGCCACCAGTACCGGCATGAAAGTTCCAAAGGTTTTGATGCCTACGATGTTGCGCAAGATCAACAGCAGGAAGGCACCGATCGGCATCATCAGCAGCACCCGGTAGACATCTTGAGTCTGCAACGGCAGGTTGAGTAGTGAATACGCCACCAGGTTGCGATCCTTGGCTTCGAGTCGACCCTTGGCGACCGCGAGGGCGTCATCGATGGTGCGCTGCACGGCGAACTCGACGTGCGCGCGCGGATTGTTTTCCACTTCCAGAATGGGTTTCTGGCTGATGCTCCAGAGGAACATGTCTTCCGGCCAGGTTTCGGCGCCAGTGTCGGTGCTGATGGTGTCCCAACGATGGCTTTCGCTATCCCAAACTTGCAGGAACGGCATCAACTGGGCATTGGCGTTGGTTTCGACCAAAGCCAGGCCGTGGATCACCCGCGCCGCGATCCGCCGATCGGCCAGCAAGTCTTTGGCGAGATGGGCACGCGCTTCCGGGGTTGGCTTGCGTTCCAGCAACAACGCCACCTCACCCGGTGGATTGGCCGCGTTCAGCCGCCGCACCAGTTCGCCGGCAAACGAAGCTGAGTCCACCGATTTTTCGCGCACCTGTTCCAGCAAGGCGCTGCGAGCGGTGGTGTAGGGCTCCACCGTTTGCGCCGCCACCGCCAGTCGCGGCTCGGTGTCGTCAAAGTCTGCATGCTGATCCCGATACACGGTGGCGCGGTAGTACAACGCCTGGGTACCGCGGCCACGGCGCAACTGCCACTGCACGGCGCGCGTGCGCTTGCCGAGTTCGATGTTCATGCCGTAGTTGCGGGCAACGAATTTTTCGTCGATCACATCGTAACCGGGCGGATTTCTCGGTATCTGCAAGGTCACTTTATTGGGGCCGGACTTGGCTTCGAATTCGACCCGCGCCTGCACCTCCCAAATCTCCGACTGCTGCTGTGCTTGCAGCGGAAATTTGAGCACCTGCCATTTGTAATAGAAGGCGCCCAAGCCGATCAGCGAGATGACCAAGGCCAGCAAATAGAGTTGCGTTTTCTTCATTGCCAGCAGCCCGCGTTGCCGTCGTTTGGGTGCGGCAGTATAACGATGCCATCGGCGCCGGAGGATGGCGGCGGGGTCATTCGGCGGGCCTCTCCACGGCGCCGACACGGCGGCATGCGCGGTGCTGCCAAGCGCTCCGCATCGGCGAAGCGTCGGCACCACGGCCAACCAGCTCAGCGACCGTTTGCCGTTTGATTCGGTGCCGCTGCCAAGCGCTTAAAAGCGATGCGTGAAGCCCGCGCGCAGGCGATTGTCGGGCAACATCTGGATGCCGCTATTGCCTTCGTTGATGCGCCAGGACCAACCGAGCTCAAAAGCATTGCTGGCGCCGAAATTGGCGCGCAGCGCGGGTCCGAGCAAAACCGAGCGGCTGCTGGTGTCGCTGGCCCGAACGCCGGCGAGCCGGTCTTCGCCTTTTTGTTCGCCACTCAGGTTCAGCACCACGGCGACGCTTTTGTCATGTTCCAGCTTGAGGTAACGGCCAGTACTGACATTCCAGTGCACTTCGTTGGCGTAACGGTAGTCAAAATCGCCGCGACGACGAATGCCGTACTGAAACCCGACATCGCCCAACCATCGTTGCTGCCGCCAACGCAAATTGCTGCCAAAGATGAAGTCGGTGCTGCCACTACCCAAAGCCAGGTCGTGGCCATGGATGGCACTCGCTGGTTCGCCGTGCTTGGCCAAGTTGGCGGTGACGCCGTCGTGATGGCCTTCCTCGAGCTCTTCGGCGATGCGCCCGGAAGCGCCGGTGGCGAACTTGATTCCGCCCAAAACCTGCCAGGCGATAAAGCCGTCTTCGGAGCTTTTGCGAACCAGGTCATAGCTCGCCACCAAGGAAGTATCACCGATACCGTTGACGCTGCCCTGGTCCAGCACTTCGCCCTCCTGACGGGTGAACTTGCGGTGGATGTAAGGCAGCGTGCCTTGCACCGCCCACGGGCCGTGCCGATAACCAACCGCTAACTGGGTGAACCAGGAATCGAGCGCCTGGCCGGCCGGGTTGTCGATCTTGTGGCCATCTTCAAACACGTCTTTGAAGTTGGTGTACTGCTCGGAGATACCGGCATACATACCGGTACCACTGGCGCCTTCGGCGAGTTCTGCGGTGTAGATCGCACACAGATCGCAGGCGCTGGCGCTGGTGCCGAGCGCGAGCAGGCCAAGGCCGATCGCGACTTGCTTGTTTTTCAACATCGATTTCACCGTCGTGCTTGATTTTGGGAAGCGCGATGGTAGGTGCCGAGCACGGGAATGCCCATGCGGCAAAGCGCCGCGGCCAAGCAACGCGCCGCGGCCAGGCAAAGCGCCGCGGCCAAGCAACGCGCCACGCTCAGGCAACGGTCACCGCCGCTGCATACTCGCGTTTGCGCTGCTGATCAATGCAGCCAGTGGCCACCGCGTTTGCGCAACAGCGGCCGCGGCCCCGGCTCGCTGCTGACGCTTTCATCGGCGCCAGGGGGCTGGTTGCGCCAATACTGCTGCACGTCGGCGACCGCACCGGCAACACTGTTCAAAGCGAGTTCGAACTCGTCTTCGCTGAGGTGATCGGTGGCCTCGGATTCGGCGGTTTCTGGGTCAAACATGCCTTCTTCCGCCGCGACCGTGATCAACGGCGACAGCAAATCCAGCAACGCGGGATCGGTGCGCATGCGGTTCTCCCACAGCGCTGAACGCAGATCGACGCCAAGCGAGAACCCCTCGCACCAGCCACGCGCCGACAGCGCCGTGCTCGATTCAGTCACCGGCGCGGTGGCGGCCTCCGGGTGCGTCGCCAGGTAGTCATCCTCATCGTCGCCGTCGACCGCTTCGATTTCACCAAAGATCGGCTGATAGCTCAGCGTTTCGAGCTCCTGCACGATGCTGTTGTAGAGCTTGATCAACAGCGCCAGAATCTGATTGGCCTCGGCCTCGTTGCTGAAACCGGCCTCGGCCGGCACGACGTGACCCAGCCATTCGCTGGCCGGAATCGGATCGGGGCCGATCACTACCGCGGTCAGCAAGCCGTGCACTGCATCGAGCATCATGCCACCGGCATTGGCGCGCGCCAGCAAGAACTCGTGCAAAGTATCGAGCTCGCGGGTTTCCAGGCCATAGGGTGCGCTATCGACCATCATTGGAGGGTCACCCAGGCCGGGGCGTGATCGCTGGGCCGCTCCCAGGATCGCGGTGCGGTGTCGATGCCGGCCGCGACCACGCGCTGGCGCAGCGCATCGCTGACCAGCAACAGATCGATCCGCAAACCCTGATTGCGCCGAAACGCTGCGGCCCGATAGTCCCACCAACTGTAGTGGCCGCCGTCGTCGTGGCACAGGCGAAAACTGTCGTGTAGGCCGAGCGCCAGCAAGCGTTGCAGGGCGGCGCGTTCGGCGCTGCTGCAGAGCACCTGTTCGTACCAGGATTCCGGGTCGTAGACATCCCGATCCTCCGGCGCAATGTTGAAGTCGCCCAGCACCACCAATCGCGGGTGGCTGCGCAATTCTTCGGCAATCCAGGCGGTCACCGCCTGCAACCATTCGAGCTTGTAGCGAAACTTGTCCGATTGTGGATCCTGACCATTGACCACGTACAGATTGATCACCCGGAGGTCGTTCACAGTGGCCGCCAACACCCGGCGCTGCAGATCGGCATAGCCGGGAATCTCGGTAACGATCGCGCTTTGCGCCGCACGCGCCAACAGCGCGACCCCGTTATAGGTTTTCTGACCAGAGACGACTGCCTGATAGCCCAGCGCCGCCAACTCGGCATGTGGGAACGCCGCGTTCTCCTGTTTGATTTCCTGCAGGGCCAACAGATCGGGCTCGGCTTGACCTGCCCATTCCAGCAAATGCGGCAGCCGTACCTTCAACGAGTTGACATTCCAGGTCGCGATTTTCATTGCGCCATGTTAGCAAACGCCGCTGGCTTGACCGAGCACGCTGCCCAGTGCGCAGCGGCTGCACTACGATGCGCGTATGCCCACCGTGCTGCCCGATCACGATCACGCCATTGCGCTGCTGCTGCAGGTGCCGTGGTTTGCCGGTTTGCCGGAGCCTGCCCGGGCGCTGTTGCTGGAGGGCTGTGAATGGTTGTCGTTGCCCGGCGGCGAAGTCCTTTTCCATGAGGGCGACGCCACCGACGCCGCCTATCTGGTGTTGAGCGGCAGTCTTGGCGCGTTTCGTCGCACCGCCAGCGGTAGCGAACGCATCGGTCTGGTAGTGATGGGTGAAAGCGTCGGCGAGCTCGGCGTGTTGATTCAACGACCACGTGCCGCCACCGTGCGCGCGCTGCGCGACAGCGAAGTACTCAGGCTACCGGCGGCGCATCTGGAAGCCCTGGGTGCGCAGTACCCGGTGGCTTTGGTCGGCTTGGCCAGACTGGCCTTGCGCCGCGCCAGTGCACCGCGCGACGAGCGTTATCAGCAGGCGACGCCACGCACCTTCGCCCTGCTGCCGCAATGCCCGGGCGTTGACGGGATCGGTTTTGCGCAAGTGCTCGCGCGATCACTGGCGGCGTATGGCAGTGTGCGCATTCTCGGCCCATCCGATCACCAGCTCTCCAGTGCGCAGTGTCTCGCCATCGAAACCGAGGCGCATTTTGTGCTCTATGTCGCTGACGGCGTCGATGGCGAATGGCGCGGACGCTGCCGCCGTCAAGCCGATGCCTGGTTGCTGCTCGCCGACGCCCGCGCCGAGGCCGACCCGCAGTGGGAGCTGGCGCAGGTGTTGCCGCCCGAGTCGTTGCCGCCACCACAACATTTGATCCTGCTGCATTCGGGATCGCTGCTGCTCGGTGCCGGCCGCCGCTGGCAGCGTCGATCGCCGTCTTGCGGTCTGCACCACGTTCGCCACGATGCCGATATTGCGCGGGTCGCCAGGCTGCTCAGCGGGCAAAGTCTCGGGTTGGTGCTCAGTGGCGGTGGTGCCCGCGGCTTTGCCCACATCGGCGTCATCAAAGCCCTGCTCGAAGCCGGCTTTGCCATCGATTCGGTCGGCGGCACTTCGATCGGTGCGGTGATTGGCGCCGGCCTCGCCGCCGATTGGTCGGTCGATGAGATGACCGAAAACTATCGTCGCTGTTTTTACGAAACCAATCCGCTGTCGGATTACACCTTTCCGTTTGTCTCGCTGGTCGCCGGTCGCAAAGCATCGCGCCTGCTGAAGGAGACCTTTGGTGAGCGCGAAATCGAAGACCTGCTGCTGCCCTACTTTTGTGTTTCGGCCAACCTGACCCGTGGCGAAGTGGCGGTGCATCGCACCGGCTGCCTGTGGCAGTGGCTGCGCGCGTCGATTGCGATTCCGGGCGTGCTGCCGCCGGTTTGCCGGGGCGGTGAAGTGTTTGTGGATGGCGGCGTCATCAACAACTTGCCGGTCGGCATCATGCGCGCGCAACATCCGGGCGAGGTGATCGCGGTGGACATCGGTGGCGACCGTGCGATCGAAGCCAAAGTCGATGAAGTCAATTTGCCGCCATTCTGGCGACTGCTCGCCCAGGCCTTTCAGCCGCAGCGGCGACCGAGTCTCACCCAGATCCTGCTGCGCGCCGGCATGGTCAATGCCGCCAGCGCGGCACTGGAGGCGCGCACCCAATCAAGCCTGCTGTTGACGCCGCCAACCGACGATATCGATCTGCTCGAATGGAAAGCCTTCTACCGCGCCATCGACCGTGGCTATCAGCACACGCTGCGCATTGTCGGCGGCCGCAAGGATGCGCTCAGCGATGCGCTACCGAGCCTGTTCTGATAGCGGCGTGCGAGCACCACAACAATGCGCTGGGCCGCGTTGCCAGCTGGAGTTGATGCCTCCCGCTCGACCATCAGCGCGGGCAATTGGCCGCTAAGGCGTCGCGCAGAAATAACTTGCGCAGATTGCGCAGGACTTTCGTTCGCCTGCAAGGCGCACAAAGGGGAGCATAGTCGGACTATGTGCCGCTTTGTGCAACGACGCAGGCGGGCAATAAGGACCAGCAAGATGGGTAAGTTATTTCTGCGCGACGCCTAAGTCCGGTGGATTGGCGCATCCACCCGCTAACGCTCGGACTCGGGCGGGGCGTATTCGGCATCGCGCAACTCGCCGCGCTGAAACATCACACTGCTGGCTTGATACCAGGTGATCGCCTCGGCGAGCAAGTCATCGCGCGGTGTCGGCAACGGCGTGGCACCATCGCCGTCGGCATCGGGAAGCTGCTGGAGCACCAGGCGTTGCGGCTTGAGGATGCTGAGCACGCCGGCTTTCAACAAGCCCAGTTGCTGATAGGTAGCCAGCAAGGCACGCTCGCGGCCGGGTGCCAGTTGGGCCAGGTCATAGCCGAAAAACTGACTGCGATAACTCATGCCCAGTTTGCCAAGCAGGGTGGGCGCCAGATCGATCTGGCTCATCAACCGATCCACCCGCTCGGGCGGGAAATATTTGGGTGAATAGAACAACGCCGGAATGTGATAACGGCGCACCGGCAGATCCACCCGACCGGCGCTGGAGGCGCAATGGTCGGCGACGATCACGAACACGGTGTTGTCAAACCACGGCTGGCGGCGCGCGCGTTCGATAAAATTGCCGATCGCCCAATCGGTGTACTTGACCGCGCCGTCGCGGCCGGTCTTGGAGGGAATATCGATGCGGCCCTCGGGATAAGTGTAGGGACGGTGGTTGGATACCGTCATGATCTGGCCGAAGAATGGACGGCCGCGTGCGGCGCTGGCATCGAACGTGTTCAAGGCCAGCGTGAACAGATCCTCGTCGGCGACACCCCAGATGGTTTCGTGGTGAATCTGTGCCGGCGCCAGCGCCGTGCGATCAATCACCTGATAGCCGTTGGCGGTGAAGTATTGCTGCATGTTGTCGAAATAACTGTAGCCACCGTACAAAAACAACAACTGATAATCTTTTGCTGCGAGCACGCTGCCAAGACCAAACAGATGGTCGTTGTGCGGCCGCTTGACGATCGCTTCACCGGGACTTGGCGGCACGCCAATCGACAACGCTTCGAGGCCGCGCACAGTGCGATTGCCGGTGGCGTAAAGCTGCGTGAAGAACTGACTGTTACTGGCCAAGCGATCCAGATTGGGGGTCAAGCCTTTGCTGTTGCCGAAGCTCGACATGAAATCCGCCGACAGGCTTTCGATGCTGATCAACACAATATTGGGGTGCTGTTCGGGACCGCGATTGACGATATCGCGCTCGATGCCGTGGTCGTGCCGAAAGCGGGCTTCCGGCGTCGCCAGCAATCGCCGCAGGTCACCGTCCAGCGTGTCGGCCGGTTGCTGCCGATAAAAGCTCAGGTAGTCGAGTTCGGCGTGGCGATAGGCGGAAAAGAATTGGTAGATGCCGTTGCGACCGATCTGGTCGGCGTAATTGTTCTTGGGCAGCGCCAGACTGTCCGCATCCAGCAGCCACAAATCCAGCGCCGCGAAGGTGATCGCAAACAGCAAAAAAGCGCCCCGCTGCGACCCAGTGACCGTTTGCGGATCCGGCCACCACCAGGAGCTGAGCAAGCCATAGATCACAGCGGTGGTCAGCGCCAACCCGCACAAGATCGCTGGCATCGGATAGGACTGCCAGATATTGCCAACGACTTCGGTGGTGTAGACCAGATAATCGACCGCGATAAAATTGAAGCGCACGCCGAACTCGTCCCAGAACAACCACTCGCTGACGGCAACCAACACCAATACCGCAAGCGCCAGCAACACCGCGATCTGCACCAACACGCTATGCAGCGTGCGCCAGCGACCGGGCTTGGGCAACAGGCTCTGCAACGCCACCAAGGGCAATGCCAACAACGCGAAAGTCGCCAGATCGTAGACCAAACCCATCGGCACACTGATCCAGACCAGCAACCACGGCAGCTCCTGGCGCGCCGCAACCAGCAACCCACAACGGGTGAGCAGGGCCAGCGCAAAAAAAGCGATCGCCAAGCCGAGCACAGGTCGCAACAGATTTTTCATCGAGTGATTTGCAGACTGGGTATAGCAAACATGCTTGAACCGGTTGGCACCCGCGCCTGGGCGTCGCCACTTTGGTGGACCGGGCTACCGGACGATCAGTTACCCCGCTACTGCTAGTGGCTTGATCTGCGCCAGCTGTTGCCGGTTTTGGTGCACGCGCCACAAGTCCAGGGCTTCCTGCATTCGCAGCCATGATTGCGGCGTGGTGTTGGTCAGTCGGGCAATGCGGGCGGCGAGTTCCGTGCTCAGACCGCGCTTCTCATGCAGCAACTCGGAAACGGTAAGTCGCGATACCAGCAACCGCTTGGCAAACTCGGTTTGCGTCATGCCGAGCTCGGGAAACACGTCTTCGCGCAGGACGGCGCCAGGGTGGGTGGGACGACGGGTGGGATCTCTCAAGCTCATCAGTGGTAATCCTCCAGGTTGATCGCGTTGGCGTCTTCGCCCGCGAAACGAAAGGTCAGCCGCCAATTGCGAGATACCCAAACCGCATAGGTCCCCTTGCGTTCGCCCTTGAGCGGGTGGAAGCGGTAGCCCGGCAAATCCATATCTTCGGGTTTCACGGCTGCATCCAAACGGTCCAGCAAGCGCTCGATCCGCGCCGCATGGCGGGCCGGTATGCCACGGTAATCGCTCTTGCTGAAAAACCGCTCCAGACCCTTGTGTTTGAAAGTGCGGTTCATGCGGCCCTGTTATTGGAGACGATGCATTGTATGCCAAACCATTACACGGTCAAGCGCCTCGGGTCCGGTTGGATCGCGCCACCCGCAACCACCGTGGTTTTCCACACGGGCCAACGAGCGCAGACCTAAACCCGGATTTGGCGGCAACTGGGCAACGGCTGGCAAAAGCAATCGGCTTCACTGGCGTGGGCCGAAGACGGTGGCCGCACCAGCGCTCGGGCGGTACCCGGGAGCGGCGCTATTTACCGATACAAAAAGTGCCGAAAATCGCGCCGAGCAAATCGTCGGCCAGGTATTCACCGGTGAGTTCGGACAACGCCTGTTGCGCCAACTTGAGTTCCTCGGCAGCGAGTTCACCGGCGCGTTCGATCAACAGTCGCGACTCCGCCAGCGCGACGTGGGCGGCTACCCGTTCCAAGGCCGCGACGTGGCGGGCCCGCGCCGAAAAGCTGCCGTCACCGCCGTCACCACAACCGGCAAACTGCGCCAGCAGCGTGCGCAGCTGGTCGAGGCCGGCGCCGGTCTTGGCGGAAACGCCGATGTGCACTTCGCCGTCACCGCTCGGTGCCAACGCGGCGCTTGGCGACAAGTCCATTTTGCTATGCACAATCAGCCGCATCGCCGCGGCGGGCGCTTCGGCAACCAGCGCGTCCAGGGCTTCCGGTTCCGCCGGATCGAGCACAATCAACGCCAGGTCAGCGCGCTCCAGTTCGCCGCGCGCACGCTGCATGCCGGCTTGTTCGATCAGGTCGGTGGATGCCCGCAGACCGGCGGTATCGACCAGGGTTATCACCATCCCGTCGACCAGCACCGGCTCGCGCAAGACGTCGCGGGTGGTGCCGGCCAGCGCGGTGACGATGGCGCGATCGGCACCAGCGAGCGCGTTGAGCAAGCTGGATTTTCCCGCGTTCGGGCGGCCGATCAGCACGGCGTGCAAGCCGTCGCGCAAGCGTTGCCCATGCCGCGTTGCCTGCAACACGGCGTGCACGCTGGCGGTCAAGTCGGCGAGTTCGGCACGCAGATGGCCATCGCTCAGGAAATCGATTTCTTCTTCGGCAAAATCGATTGCCGCCTCAATGCCAAGGCGGGCATGGATCAGTGCTGCTTGCAGCGCCTGGACCCGTTGCGAAAACTCGCCATCGAGCGAACGCAAAGCGGCCCGCGCCTGTGCCGCCGATTGGCTGGCGATCAGGTCGGCGATTGCCTCGGCTTGGGCAAGATCAATCTTGCCGTTGAAATAAGCGCGTTCGGAAAACTCGCCGGCGCGCGCTGGCCGCGCGCCCAGCGCGACGGCGGCCTTGACCAGTTGCTGCAAAACCACCGGCGCGCCGTGTGCTTGCAGTTCCACCACATCTTCGCCGGTAAATGAGTGCGGGCCGACAAAGTAAAGAGCGATGCCTTGATCGATCAGCTGCCGGTGCTGATCTCGAAACTTCACCAGCTCGGCCCGCCGGGGCTTCAGCCGGCGACCACAGATCGCCTCGGCAACGCTGCGGGCACTGGCACCAGAAAGCCGGACGATGCCGATGCCGCCAGCCCCGGTTGGGGTGGCGATGGCGGCAATCGTGTCGTGGCGACCGGGCATAAGTCGTGGTTACGGCAGCGGCATCAGCTGTTGGCGCGAGCCTGGTGCAGGCGACGAGTGATCCACCATTGCTGGAGGATGCCAAGGGTGCCGTTGACGGTCCAATACAACACCAGACCCGAGGGGAAAAAAATCATGATTGCGGAAAACGCGAGCGGCATGTACTGCATGATCTTCTGCTGCATCGGGTCCATGCCGACCGGCGCTGGCGACATTTTCTGCGTCGCCCACATGGTCAGCGCGTTGAGCACCGGCAGCACGAAATACGGATCGTAGGCGGAAAGGTTGGTCAGCCAACCGAAAAACGGTGCGTAGCGCAGCTCGACACTTTCGATCAACACCCAATACAGCGCGATGAACACAAACATCTGCGGAATGATCGGTAGACAGCCGCCCGCCGGATTGATTTTTTCCTTTTGATAGAGCTCCATCATCGCCTGATTGAGCTTCTGCCGGTCATCGCCATAGCGCTGCTTGATCGCCTCCATGCGCGGCTGCACTTCGCGCAAGCGGGCCATCGATCGATACTGTGCCGAAGCCAGCGGAAACAGCAGCAGCTTGATCAGCACCGTCGTCAGAATGATCGCCACGCCCCAGTTGCCGGCCAGTTTGTGCATCGGGTTCAGCAGGTAGCGAAACACCGGCTCGGCAAACAAACGCACCTTGCCGTAGTCCATCGCCAGGCCCATGCCCGGCGCGATGGTGTCCAGCGTCTGTTGCAATTTCGGGCCCAGATAGAGCCGGGTCTCGGTGTTGACGGTGGCGCCGGGCGCCACCTCGAAACTGGGCCCGACTTGCCGAATCAGATAGCGCGGCTGACCCTGGTAATCCAGCACTTGGGTGCTGTAGTCCATTTTCTGGCTGGCATCGGGAATCAACGCGGCCAGGAAATAGTGTTGCAGCATGGCGGCCCAACCACCGCTGATGACGCGTTTGAGCGGTGTCTCGGCAAAATTCTTGAACGCCAGCTTCTCAAACTTTTCTTCGGGGCTATACCAAGCGGCACCGACAAAACTGAACTGCTGCGGATCGGAGAACGAAAAGCCGCCGGCCTTTGGCGGTGGCGCGCTGCGCTGCAATTGTGCGTAGGCATTCCCGCGCCAAGGCGCGGTGCCGGTATTTTGTACCGACTGAAGTTGCCGGATGACGTAGTCGCCGCGCCGGAAAATCAGCGTCTTGGTGACTTTGATACCGCTGGCGTCGGCCCAGGTCAGCGGCACTTCCAGTTGCTCAACGCCCGCTTGCAGACGGTAATCCGATTGCGCGCTTTGCAACTCGGCCACGTGATCGGGGGCCACACCGACCGCCGCCACCAAGCCGGTCTGCGCGACAAACCAATGGCTGGCTACGTTCGACAGCAGTCGAACCGGTGGCTCGGCGCGGCCGGCTTCGAGGGGATATTTTTTCAACTCGACATCGACCAGCGCGCCGCCATGGCTATCGATGCGCAGCCGCAGTACATCCGTTTCCACGGAAATCAGCGGGCCGTTCGAAGTCGCTTCGACCAGCGCGGCGGCGGCGACGTTGGCGGTCGTTGGCAGCAGCGGAGTGTCACTGGCAGCGGTCGGCACATCGCTGCCAGTGGCTGCGCTAGCGGTTGCGGGGGTGGCCGCGGTTACCACTACCGGCGGACGACGATAGTCGGTCTGCCAAGTCTGCCAGAGCAAATAGGCCATGGCGAACAACGCCATCCACAAAAACATTCGTACATTGGTCATGAGTCGCAGCCTGTGCGCGAGCGATACCACTGGAATCAGTTGCGGCTCGCTGGGTCCAAAGAAGTGGGGGATGAACAAACCGGCATTGTGCCGGTGGCGGGAGGCGGCTTCAATGCCACCGCCCGTCGCAAGATGGCTTCGATATCCTGGCGCAGGGCTGCGGAATCGGCCTGTTGAATGGGGCCACGCGCAAGGATTACAAGATCCACCGGCGGCAGTGCGGCGCGTTGTTGGCGAAACGACTCGCGCAAAAGGCGCTTGATGCGATTGCGATCATGGGCCGCCCGCACCACGCGTTTGGGTACGGTAATGCCCAAGCGCGCCTGCGCAGTGGGTGAGCGTGTGACCAGGGCCCGAAAAAACTTCGAGCCAGCACTCAGGCCGGCTCGAAAGACTTCGTCGAACGCCTTGGGCGTCAGCAATCTGGCGTCACGCGGAAAGCGCTTCCCGCTCACGACCTTGGCGCCGCGGGCATTACGGAATCAGCTTGGTACGGCCCTTGGCACGACGCGCATTGAGAATGTTGCGGCCGTTCTTGGTGGCCATGCGCGAACGAAACCCATGGTCACGGGCGCGCTTGATTTTGCTGGGTTGGAAGGTGCGCTTCATGGCGACAGCCCTTGAATTGAGTGGAGGGGAAAAAGGTCGGCAAGGATAGGTGGCCCGCGGCTTGCCGTCAAGCAAGAGTCTTGTCCTGTTAGCCCAAAGCCGTAATGTCCCCTTTGTCCAAAGCTAAAGTGTCCCCTTTTTTTATTGGCGTGGATCAGCTCCACGATGATCGCGTGGAAGTCGCAGTTTCAGGGTGGCCGCAAATCCGGCAGTCTCGGGGTGGCCGCAAATCCGGGCGCCGGTGGCGGCCCACTAGTTGCCCTAGCCTGACGCGCCCAAGGGCAGGCCGTCAAAGAAGTCGACTTCGCCGGTGTCCAGCGCGTACTCGGCGCCCACTACCACAAGGCCTTCGGATTGCCGCAGTTGTTCCAGCACCGCCGAGCCGTGTCGCAATTGATTGGCTGAGGCGCGAATGTTGGCGCGGACCGCGTGGTGGACCAGCGCTTCGGGCCGCTGGCCGAGTTCGCTGGCCAGCACCGGCTCGAGCGCTGGGCGAATGCGGTCAACGATCGAACGCAGGTTGCGAGAATGCGGTTCACCAGGCCGCTGGATCGCTTCCAGCGTCGCCAGGATGGCCCCACACTGGGAATGCCCGAGCACCACGACCAACCGCGTGCCATACCGGGACGCTGCGAATTCGACGCTGCCGATCTGCGATGGCGCCACGATATTGCCGGCGACGCGAATCACGAACAGATCGCCCAAACCTTGATCGAAGACGATCTCCGCGGGTACCCGCGAATCCGAGCAACCCAAAACAATCGCCATCGGGGCTTGCTCGGCAATGAGTTGATCGTGTCGCGCGGCGCCTTTGGCCGTTGCCTGAGTGCGCAGGTCGGCGACAAAGCGTCGATTCCCCGCGCGCAGTCGTGCCAATGCCGTTGCCGCCGAAATCATCGATGCCAATGCCTCTTTGTCCAAGGGGTGCACGCGGTTGCCGACGCGGCGGTTTCGTGGCAACTGGGTGGTGGTGGCGGCAAGCCTAGCATTGGCGCAGGTGACACTGATGCCCGCTTGGCGTCATCATCTGCCGCTCTATCGAGGTCAACAGCGCCCATGGGCAAACTCACCACGCACATTCTGGATACGGCGCAGGGCCGTCCGGCGGGCGGCGTCAGCATCGATTTGTATCGCTGCACCGCCGCTGGCCGCTGCGCGCTTGGGCACGCGCTGACCAATGCCGATGGCCGCTGCGCGTCGCCACTGCTGGCCGATAGCGCCTTCGTCAGTGGCGTTTACGAGCTCGATTTCCAGATCGGCGATTATTTTGCCAGGCAGAATCTGGGTGGTGCCGCGCCGCGGTTCCTGGATGTGGTCACGCTGCGCTTCGGGGTCAGCGACGCTGCTGCCGATTACCACGTACCGCTGCTGGTTTCGCCGTTTGGCTACAGCACTTATCGCGGTAGCTGAGCGGAGGTCGCGCCATGCAGCAGTATTGGATCGATGTGTTCGGCTTGTTGTTGCGTTGTCTGCACGTAGTTGCGGCGATTGCCTGGATCGGCGAGTCGTTTTATTTTGTCGCGCTGGATCGCGGCCTGCTGGCGGCGGAGAAGCCCTTGCCTGGCCTCGTCGGCGAGTCTTGGTCGGTGCACGGTGGTGGCTTTTATCACAAGCAAAAATATCTGCCGGCGCCGGCTCGCCTGCCGGAAGTTTTGCATTGGTCGATGTGGAAGTCCTACACCACATGGCTTTCCGGTCTGGCCTTGTTCACCCTGATCTATTTGCTGCAACCGACGGTGTATTTGATCGACCCGGCGGTGGCGGCGCTGTCCTCGTCTCAAGCGGTGTTGCTGGCGCTGGCTTTTCCATTGCTGGGTTGGCTGATCTACGACGGCCTTTGCCGCTGGGTCGGCTTCAATGATCGACTGCTGGGCGCGCTGATCGGCTTGGCGGTGCTGGCGCTGGCTTACGCAGCGACCCATTGCTTCGCCGGACGGGCGGCGTTTCTGTTGGTGGGGGCGGTGCTCGGAACGTTGATGACGGCGAACGTGTTTTTTTTGATCATTCCCGGACAGCGGCGCATGGTCGGCGCGATCCGCCGCGGTGAACTGCCCAATCCACTGGATGGCGAGCGCGGCAAGCAGCGCAGCGTGCACAACACCTATTTCACTTTGCCGGTGGTGTTTGCGATGCTGAGCAACCACTTCGCCAGCAGCTATGCGCATAGCGACAATTGGGTGCTGCTGGTGCTGTTGATGGCAGCGGCGGCGCTGATTCGGCAATTCTTCGTCGTCTGGCACAGCGGTGATCGTGCCTGGGGCCTGCTACTGGCCAGCACCGGGCTGTTGTTGGCGGCGTTCTGGTGGCTGGCGCCGAAGGTTGCCAGCGTGCCGAAGGACGCCGCGCTGACCGCCGTCGAGCTGGCCAGTATCGCCCAATTTGGCCGCGCGCCGACCACCGCTGCGATCTTGCCGATTTTCAAGGCGCGCTGCGCGCTGTGCCATTCGGCGCAGCCCAAGTTGATGGCGGCCGCCCCGAAAGGCGCCATGTTCGACCAGGTCGAGCAAATCGAAGCGCGCGC
Source organism: Lysobacterales bacterium CG02_land_8_20_14_3_00_62_12 (assembly GCA_002785585.1). Taxonomy (GTDB): domain Bacteria; phylum Pseudomonadota; class Gammaproteobacteria; order Xanthomonadales; family Ahniellaceae; genus 0-14-3-00-62-12. Next base: position 195 of record PEUI01000204.1, on the reverse strand, counting down.
CGTGCTGATCTACCAGCAGGTAGCGGTCTTGAAAGTGATGCCGCCAGGCAATCTGAGTGGGCTGACCGAGCCCGAGCGTGCCGCCATCGAGCGCTGGTACCTGGCGCGCTGATCATTGGCGCCGGGATCTGCGGACACTGGCGACGTCCAGTCGCGCAATTTGGTAACACTGGTCGAGCGCAACGGTTTCACAGT
>PEUI01000249.1 GCA_002785585.1 Lysobacterales bacterium CG02_land_8_20_14_3_00_62_12 | reverse complement strand
GCGTCAAAGTGCTTAGCTCTCAAAGATCACTTAAGATGGTGAACGCTCTCGCGGCGGCGAAGCGATTCATGGTTCGTGGCACCCGATTTAGGCCAAATGCGCGTCCTGAAAAAGCACACAAAGGAATGCAAAATGGTAACCTCTGCTCCTCGAAACTGGCCCTATCCAGGCTCCGGCTGGTGGAAGTTCGACTTCCATGCGCATACGCCGAAATCAACGGATTTTGGCAAAGGTCCAAATCAGACGGTACTCCGCCAAATGTCGCCAGAGGACTGGCTGCTTGGCTACATGCGCGCCGGAATCGATTGCGTGACGGTGACGGATCACAACAGCGGCGAGTGGATTGAGACGCTTAAGCTGGCGCTCGCAAAGCTTGAAACGGAGAAGCATCCGGATTTCCGCACGTTGTATCTGTTCCCTGGCGTCGAGGTCACGGCGAACGGGGGCGTGCATGTCCTCGCGATCTTCGATCCAGGTTGCACAGCGACGGATGTGGCCAAGCTGTTGGGCGCGGTCAAGTATCACGGTGTAGTGGGCGAAAGCGCGGTGGCGGCGGACTGCTCGCCGATCGAGGTGGTTCAGGCCATCGCGAGCGCGAAGGCCATCCCCATTCTCGCTCACGCCGACTCGAATGCCGGTGCATTCACGGCGCTGTCCGGCAATTCGCTCGCGCCGCTTCTGGATGCTTCTGAGCTGATCGCGATGGAACTCGGCAACCCGAACGCAGCAAAGCCGGCGCTTTATCAAAGTCGAAAGCTCGCCTGGGCCGAGGTGCTTGGGTCCGACTCACACCACCCGTCTGGCCCTGTGGGCGGGCACTTTCCCGGCTCTCACTTCACCTGGGTGAAGATGGACCAGCCCAGTCGCGAGGGCCTTTATTACGCGTTGCTGGACGGCAACGGAATTTCCATCCGACGCTCGGACGACACATCTCCTTTCACGCCATTCGGTACGCCGGTACACTTCATCGAATCCGTGCAAGTGTCGGGTGCTCGCTTCATGGGGCGTAATGCGCCGGAGGCGTTCAAGTTCAGTCCGTGGTTCAACGCGCTGATCGGCGGGCGAGGAACTGGAAAGTCCACAGTGGTTCATTTGCTTCGCAAGGTGTATCGCCGAGAGGCTGATCTCAAGTCGCCAGGTGCGCAAGATGTGGCGGCACGGACGTTCGATGCGTTTGACCATACTCCCAAGAGCCGTGATGACAGCGGGGGTTGGAACCCGGATGGAGCATCCACCGACATCAAGGTGGTGCTGATGCGCGATGGCGTTCGTTATCGGCTTTCCTGGAGCCAACGGGAGGCGGCCTTCCTCGTCGAGGAAGACGCACCGAGCGGTTGGCAACGGTCTTCGACGCAGGACATTACGCCAGAGCGCTTTCCGCTACGCCTGTTCAGTCAAGGCCAGATATCCAGTCTGGCTGGTGAACGCAGCCAGTCGCTGCTTGGCTTGATCGACCTGGCTGTCGGCGCGGCGTCATACAGGGTTGCGATTGACGAGGAGCAACGCCGCTACTTCGCGCTTCGTGCGAGTCAGCGCGAGTTGTTGGGGAAGCTCGTCGGCCGCAGCGCACTGGTGGTGCAGCTCGAAGACGTGCGCCGCAAGCTTGGGCGTTTCGAGACAGAGCATCATGCGGAGGTGCTGAAGGCCTATCAGCGCAAAATGCGGCAGGAACGCGAGGTCAAGCGCCAGTTCGAGCTGGTCGGCGACGTTGCGAAGCGGTTGCAAGCTACCGTCGCAGACATCGTAGCGGAGGATTTGCCGGCGGGCGTGTTCGATCCAGCGGTTCCGGGCGATGCAGCGGTGATGGATTCGATCCAACGCCTGCGGCAGCATGTCACTCGACTCGTGAGCGCGCTCGGCGACAACGCCAAATCCTTACGCGAGGCGGCGGTTGGCGAGCTGCAGGTGTTGACGCAGTCCCCGTGGGAAGCTGACCTCAAGAGCGCCAAGCAGCGCTATGCCGACTTGGTCGCGGCGCTGAAATCGCAGGGGGTCAATGATCCGAGCGAGTACGGCAAGCTGGTACAAGATCGTCAGCGCCTGGAAGGCGACATCGCAACGCTGGATGCCGTCGAAAAACAGCAGGGGGTGCTTGCTACCCAAGCGGACGAGTGCCTCGTGAAGCTAAAGGAAAGGCGGGCGGCACTGAGCAGTGCACGGGACACGTTCCTGAAATCCGCGCTCGTCGGCAATGCCTACGTTCGGATACTTCTTGAACCCTACGGGCGCGATGTGGCGGCCCTGCGGCGCAGCTTTCGCGAAGTGATCGAGGTGCCGGATGATCGCTTCGAGGATGACATTCTGACCCTCAGTAACGATGAGCCACAAGGTGGCGTTGTCGGCACGTTGCTGGGGAATTTGCCCACTGATGGGGGCGTGGCCGAGTTCGAGAAGCGGCTCGACACAGTTAAGCAGCAACTGGCGGGCACCTGCACTCACGCGGCCACGTCGCACTTCGGTGGGCACTTCAGGAACTATCTTGAGAAGCGATACACGGATCGCCCTGAGTTCCTGGATCACTTGATGGCCTGGTTCCCGGACGACACCCTGCAAGTTGAATACAGCCCCAAAGGCGATGGCAAGGAGTTCACGTCGATAAATCGGGCCTCCGCAGGCCAGCGCGCCGCAGCGATGTTGGCATTCCTGCTGGCGCATGGCGAGGAGCCCATCGTGCTCGACCAGCCCGAGGACGACCTCGACAACCACCTTATTTACAGCTTGGTAGTGCAGCAGATCCGTGCAAACAAGCAGCGCCGACAAATCATCGTTGTCACCCACAACCCGAACATCGTGGTTAATGGCGATGCGGAAATGAACCACGCCCTCGACCTGAAGGCAGGGCAGTGTCGAGTCGTGCAGCGTGGCTCGCTACAGAACGCCGCCATGCGCAAGGAAGTTTGCGATGTGATGGAAGGCGGGCGTGACGCCTTTGAAAAGCGCTATCACCGCCTGGGCAGGAGCTGACCGTGTTTGATACCCCCAAGGAACTCATCGACAAGATCCGTCTCGGCGAAGACTCGCTGCTGGAACTCAAGGAAGTCCGGTTTGGAAACGGGCGAGTGACCGCGCCGCATCGCGACGCACTCGCCGACGAACTGGCCGCTTTCGCCAATAGTCGCGGTGGGGTATGCGTGCTGGGTGTGGAAGATTCGACGCGTGAGTTGCTTGGTATTCCCTTGCCGCAACTTGATCTCGTCGAGACTTTTGTGCGCGATCTGTGTGCCGACCGAATCTCACCGGCGCTCAATCCGTCGATCGAGCGCATGTGGCTACCCTCCAGCACTGGGGTAGCGGTCGCGGTCATCAAGATCGACGTCACCCGGAGCCTGTTCGTTCACCGCGGTCCGGGCGGCTATTTGCATCGCGTCGGCAGCTGCAAACGAGAAATGTCGCCAGACTATCTGGCCCGACTATTTCAGCAGCGCAGCCAAGCGCGGATCATTCGCTTCGATGAACAGATCGTGCCGCTGGCGAACCTGGACGACCTGAGCAAACCCGGCTGGCAGCGCTTCGCCACACCGCGCAGCCGCGATCAGCCAGAGGACCTGTTGGTGAAGTTGGGGATGGCGCGCAGCGATGACGACGGCGCCATCCGCCCAACCGTGGCTGGCATATTGATGGCGACGGAAGACCCGCGCCGCTGGCTACCCAACGCGTTCATCCAGGCAGTGGCCTATCGCGGCCGCGAGGCACGACCGGACGCCCCCGGCGATGTCTATCAACTGGATGCATCGGATATTTCCGGTCCACTCGACCGACAAGTCATCGACGCCTGCCGGTTTGTCATGCGCAACATGAAGACCGCAGCTTCGAAAGACCTCGGCCGCCGAGATATTCCACAATTCGACATGACCGCAGTGTTCGAAGCCCTGGTCAACGCCGTCGCCCATCGGGACTATTCCATCTATGGCTCGAAGATCCGCCTGCGGTTATTCGAGGATCGCCTCGAACTGTATTCGCCGGGCGCGATACCCAACACGATGACGGTCGCGAGCTTGCCCTATCGCCAATCGGCACGCAACGAGGTCTTGTCCAGCCTATTGGCCAAATGCCCGGTGCCCACCGATGCCCCCTGGCTGCGCACGGATCGACAAGCCCTGATGGACAAGCGCGGCGAAGGCGTGCGCATCATCCTGGAAAACAGTGCGCAGCTGGCTGGCCGGGCCGCTCAATATCAGTTGCTGGACGATACCGAATTGCTGCTGACCATTCCCGCTGCGGGGTCATGAGTGCGCCGCAAACCGCCACTCAAACGCCCGTCTTGGGCCACTTCATCGCCAGCAAATAAGTGACCGCCGCCACCGCCAGTCCAACAAACCAAGCGTAGACATAGATCACTTCGAATACCGGCGGCACCGAGGCGACAAAACCGGCGGCCTTCAGAAAGCCTGGCAGGTTGGGTAGAACGCCGATCAACAGGGCGATCATGGCCGCTGGATTGACACCGTTGCGGTAGCCATAACGGCCGTCGTGGCGGAACAAGTCATCGCCGACCAGCTCGGTGCGGCGGATCAGGTAATAGTCGGCGAGCATGATGCCGGCAATCGGCCCGAGCAGCGCCGAGTAGCCGATCAGCCAGGTAAAAATATAGGCACCGGTGGATTCCAGCAGTTTCCATGGAAACATCGCCAGGCCGATGCCGGCGGTGATGTAGCCACCCAGGCGAAACGAAATGCGGCCCGGCGCCAGATTGGAAAAACCGTTGGCCGGGGCAACCACATTCGCCGCCAAATTGGTGGTGAGCGTGGCCAGAACCAGCGCGATCAATGCCAGCACCACGCCCAAGCCACCCATGCGCTCGGTCAACTTGACCGGATCCCAGATCGCCTCGCCGAAAATCACCACGGTGGCCGAAGTCACCGCCACACTCACAAAAGCCAACAAGGCCATCGGCAACGGCAAGCCCAACGCCTGGCCAATGATTTGGTCACGCTGGCTGCGGGCGTAGCGGGTGAAGTCCGGAATGTTCAAGGCCAGCGTCGCCCAGAACCCGACCATGGCGGTCAAAGACGGCCAGAACACGGCCGCAAACTGACCCTCGCGCCGACCACCCGGCACAAACGCCGACGGCGTGGACAACATCGGACCGAACCCATCGGCGCGCTGATACGCCCACACCAACAAACCCAGCGACATCAAAATCAGCAGCGGTGCGGCCCATAATTCCAACCAGCGGATCGACTCGGTGCCGTTGGCGATAAACCACACATGCAGCGCCCAAAACGCGAGAAAGCACAGCGTCTGACCGAAGTCGATACCCAGCACCGGCAGGCGCTCGCCGACCCAGGCATTGCCCGTGAGCAGGTTGGCAATCGCGTAGATCGCGGCACCGCCGACCCAGGTCTGAATGCCGAACCAGCCGCAAGCGACCAAGCCGCGCAACAGCGCTGGCAACTTGGCGCCGCGGGTGCCGAACGAAGCCCGCAGCAGCACCGGAAACGGAATACCGTGTTTGGTGCCGGCGTGGCCGATCAGCAACATCGGTATCAGCACGATGACATTGGCCAGCAAAATGGTTGCCACCGCCTGCTGCCAGTTCATGCCCTCGGTGACCAGACCCGCCGCCAGCAGGTACGCCGGCACACAAACCACCATGCCCACCCACAAGGCCGCGATCGCCTTCCAATCCCAAGTGCGCTGGGCAGCGGTAGTTGGCAACAAGTCCGCATTGACCAGATCGGCGGCAGCACTATTCGGCAACATGGCAAAGCTCTCCATCATTCAAGTTTCACGTAGGGTGGATAAGTACCGCGCATCCACCACCAGCTGACGCCAGAGCAAAGCGGTG
>PEUI01000097.1 GCA_002785585.1 Lysobacterales bacterium CG02_land_8_20_14_3_00_62_12 | reverse complement strand
TGCGCTTTGCTCGAACCCTCACCCCGGCCCTCTCCCAGAAGGAGAGGGAGTCATACGGCGAGGTGGTGTTGGTGAGGCGCTTGCGCGAGGCGATCCGGCGGTTGAATCCGGCCATTCCCGAGGAGGCGCGGGAGGAAGCGTTGCGCAAGGTGCTGCGGGTGGGGACGCCTTCGCTGACGCAGACCAACCGCGCCTTTCACCGGATGTTGCGCGATGGTATTCCGGTTGAATTCATTCAACCAGAACCCTCACCCCAGCCCTCTCCCACTGGGAGAGGGAGGAGCGAAGCGGAGGGTGAGGGTCAACGGCGATGGGACATCGTCCGGCTGGTGGATTTCGGCGACGTGCGGGCGAACGACTGGTTCGTGGTGAATCAGTTCACGGTGATCGAAACTTCTAGCGGGGCGCAGCACAACCGCCGGCCGGACATCGTGGTCTTCGTCAACGGGCTGCCGCTGGGCCTGATTGAGCTGAAGAACGCGGCGGATGAAGACGCGACGATCTGGAGCGCCTATGCGCAGTTGCAGACTTACAAGGCGGAGATTGCCCCGCTGCTGCATTACAACGCGCTCATGGTGGTGAGCGACGGTTTGCAGGCGCGCATGGGTTCCGTGACGGCCAGTCAGGAGTGGTTCAAGGTCTGGCGCACGATTGATGGGCGGCATGATGCGCCGCCCCAGTCTTTGGAACTGGAAGTGTTGATCAAAGGGGTGTTCGAGCGGCAGCGCTTCCTGGATCTGCTGCAGCATTTCATCGTGTTCGAGGAAGACCCGGACTCGGGCGCGCTGCACAAGATCATTGCCGGCTACCACCAGTTTCACGCGGTGAATGCGGCGGTTGAGGAAACGGTGCGCGCCAGCGGCATGGCGGATAGCAACCTGCTGCGGGACGTTGGCAACTACTGGGCGGGCCGCATGCACGGCGGTCAGCCGGGCGACCGCCGCGCGGGCGTGGTCTGGCACACGCAGGGCAGCGGCAAGAGTTTCTCGATGCTCTTTTTTGCCGCGCGCGTGGTGCGGCATCCGGCGATGCAGAACCCGACGCTGGTGGTGCTGACCGACCGCAACGACCTGGACGACCAGTTGTTCGGCCAGTTCCAGCGCTGTCACGACATCCTCGGCCAGATGCCGGTGCAGGCGGGCGGGCGCGAGGATTTGCGCTCGTTGCTGAACCGCGCCAGCGGCGGCGTGGTGTTCACCACCATCCATAAGTTCGCTGCGCTCACACCCTCACCCCCAGCCCCTCTCCCAGCGGGAGAGGGGTTCGCTGCG
>PEUI01000203.1 GCA_002785585.1 Lysobacterales bacterium CG02_land_8_20_14_3_00_62_12 | reverse complement strand
AAGAGTGGGTGTCCGAGATTGCTCCGTCCGAAATTGCTCCGCAAAAGTGGGTGTCCGAGATTGCTTCCGAGATTGCTCCTATGGCCGACAGCTTGCCAGTACCGTTCTGCCAAGTCCCTCGGACAATGGCGCGATCTTGGCTAGGATTTTTCTGAAGAGTGGGTGTCCGGTGTTGTTTTGGTGTTGTTCGGTGTTGTTTGTCCGGTGTTGTTTCTCTCAGCCAAAGGGGAAAATTTCTAACGGGTGCAGGGGGGACATTACGGCTTTGGGCTAACACGGATCTCTCAAGACTTGACCCCGGATCTCTTTGATGGGGCTTTGCAGCATGAGAGCACGTGTGCCAACCGCACAAAAGCGAGCCGCCCGAAGGCGGCTCGCAAATTCCACACAAAACACGAGACCTCAGAAGTCCAGGCGTCCGCTCAAGCGAACCGTGCGCGGCCGCAGAAAGCCGGTCGGATCCCCAAACGTCGGCCGCGACTGACCACTGTCGAAGGTGCCGAACTCGTTCCGGTCGGTAACGTCTTCCGAGTTGAACACATTGAAGATGTCAATGGTGAAGCCGAGACGTATATTTTCCGGAAGGTCCAACTCAGGTACATACGAGAACTTCAGATCGACGTTTTTCGTCCATTCACTTTTCATCACCGAACCACGAGGTGTCAGCACAGTGCCATTGCCATCCAGGTCGCAGAAGAAGGAAGCGGCACCGAACTGCTGCGCAATATCATCCGTTGGATGCACGCCCTGGCAACCGAAGTGCCGTGGTGACTGCACGGTGACGTTGGCGCCGACGGTGAAGTTCTCGGTGATCTGGTAGCCGCCGAACAACTTGAAGGTATGCTGGCGATCATTCGGCAAACGGCCCTGAATGCCATCCGTCAGGCCCCGGGTATCGAAGTCCTGGGTCAGACCGGTATCCGTCTGGCCATTGTCGGATTTGACAGCCCCTTCGTAATTACCGCGCAAGCGGCCCCATACATAGGAGCCCTGCAATGACCAGCCATCGGCAAAGGCGCGCTCAGCGGTCAGCTCGAACGCAGTGTAACGACGCCGCACCTTCGGGACACCAAGCTGCTCCGCAGTCAGGTTGACTTCGACCAGGCCATCGCCATCCGGGTCACCACCGAGGAACGCCAAGGCATCAGGCGCCAAATTGCCGGCGTCGGTGAAGAATTGCACATCGCTACCCGGGTTGAACAGGATGAACTGGTTGAAGCCGCCAAACGAG
>PEUI01000031.1 GCA_002785585.1 Lysobacterales bacterium CG02_land_8_20_14_3_00_62_12 | reverse complement strand
TGCTCCCCTTTGTGCGCCTTGCAGGCGAACGAAAGTCCTGCGCAATCTGCGCAAGTTATTTCTGCGCAACGCCTTAGGCTCGCTTCGGCGGGCCTTTGTCGTCTCTATACGGCAGGAATACGGCAATGCCTGCGTTTCCCCACTCAAGCTAGGGGGTTGGTATGGCGAACAAGCAGGAAGCGTTCATGCGCGCGGTTCGCGTTGATCGTGGCATGGTCGAAGCGGCTCAGTGATGCTTTGATGAGCTGGGCGGAGCTTCACTCTTCATCCTCGTCGCCGAAGGTCAAAACCGCCGCGATGCTTGACGGCGCGGGCTACGCGATACCGGACTGCAAACGCTTGCCTCGGCCGACGGTCGGAGAACTCCAAGTGCAGGTCGCGCGCAGAAAACCGCAGTCGGTAGGTCACCGATATCGGGGTGCCCGTCAGTGGTCGGATCCGTTCAAACCGCGCGGCGTCTTCGGCTTGGTCCATCAGGAAGACCAGCGGAAACGCATTGCGCTTGCGGTTTATAGCGACACCCCGCGAGCGCATCGCGTGCGCGCCCATTCTGCATGCGTCTCCAATGCCATGCTTCAGTCTGCCACGCCTTCGTGGATCGGCCGCACCTTCGCGCGGAACGCGCGCTGCGCCTGCCACATGTCGTAGGCAGACTGCATCGCATGCCAGCTTCCCGGCGTGGTGCCCAGAGCTTTGGATAGCCGAAGGTCCATTTCCGCACTGACAGCGGCTGCGCCGTTCAGCACGCGGGACAGCGCCACGCGGGTGACACCCAAACGCGCGGCGGCCTCGGTGACGGTGACGCCGTCCAGCCAGTCGCGCAGTACTTCGCCAGGGTGGGGCGGGTTGTGCATGTTCATCGTCATTGCCTCAATGGTAGTCCTGATAATCAACCAGCACGGCGTCGCCATGCTCAAAGGTAAAGGCCAGCCGCCAATTGCCGCTGACGGATACCGCCCATTGGTCTTTCAACCTCCCCTTGAGCAGGTGCAGCTTCCAGCCGGGCGCATTCATGTCCTTGGCCTCGCGCGCCACGTTCAGACGCGCCAATTGGAGTCGAAGGCGCGCGACGTGCTTTGCTTGTACGTTGGCCGTACTTCCGGTCTGAAAGAAGGCTTCGATGCCTTGGTGCCGGAAGCTGCGGATCATGGCCACAGCGTATACCGTGGCTATACAGATCGCAAGTTACCGCACCAGCCCAGCGAGCGCATCGCGCGCGCGCTCCTGCTGCTGCAATTGCGCGTAATGCGCTTCGATCATCGCCACCGAAGTTCCGGCCAGCTTGGCCACGGTGAACAAATCGAGCCCACCGGTAACCAGGTCAGTAATTCCGGAATGGCGCAGCGTGTAGGCGCATGTCCCCGCTGGCAGCTTCGCCGCGTTGGCAGCCGCACGAATCGGCGACTTCCACCGATCTTTGTTTCAGGCGCTACCGTCCCATCGCGAAAACAGGGGCGCGGTCGGAAGCTTCCGCCTTGCTTGCTCGCGCATCAGTTCAGCCACGTTCTGCAGCAGAAGTATCTTGCGGCCCGCGGCCGCGTCGGTCTTGTCGCAGCGTATCGTCCGCGTCTTTGCTCGCGCGTCGAAGTCGGCCACGGTCAGCGCTGCAACAGCGCCCGACCGCATGGGAAGCAGGCACAGACCACGTAGAAGGCGGCGCTGTCGTCTGGTAGCGCCGTCAGCAGTGCGCGCCGCTGGTCTGGGTTCAGATACAAATCGCGCCTTCTGGACACTCACAATTCTGCTTTCACACGGCAGGGGTCACCGGTTCAAGCCCTGTACCGCCCACCATTTCCATTCGGCGCAAGCTGGCAATCCAGCGCTGCCAACCGGCCTGGCCGCAGCGCCGAATCAGCGCCGCAACCGCCGCCGCTCGGCGTATTTGATCAGTTGCGCTTCGGTAAGCGGTGTCCAGCCCATCAACACGTCTTTTCTGGGGTGCACATCGAATAACTGACCAGTGCGCGCGCACTGCCATGCGCCTTCCACACTGAGCGCAGCATGGTGGCTCTCGGTCCGCCCGCTGCGGCAATTGACCAGATAAAGCTGCACCACATCGCCATGATCGGGCAATTCCTCGGGAGAAAACCGGAGTGCAGAGCGTGGCACGGATGGGCAGATCGCCAGGGCACCCAACAGGGGGCAATGTACCCAATCGAAAGCAGTAACCGTGCCAATCAGTCAGTACCGCCGGTCGCCTGAGTGCCACCGGCCACCGCGAGTTTGGCCAATGCCGGTGACCATGGATGGGCGAATGCGCCGCAGACCGTGGTTCCGAGTGACCAAGCCGGTTCGTCATCGTTACCCAGCGGCCGCAGATCGCGCCGCAGCCGGCTGGACGCCGGGTCCGCCGCTGCACTTCCGCCGCAAGCCGCCGACAGCGCTGAATAGCCGCATCGATTTTGCCGCCGCTGGCCGATACCATGCGGAGGCTTAGTGGTTCGCATCGGTGCGGATCGCCTGGGCGCCCGAGCGCTGCGGATGATGGGGCAACGACTCCCGCCGAATCCGGAGGCTGCTTGGGCGGCGGTCGCGAGCATGACAAAAGGACGGACCAATGTGGTATTCGATTCTGGCGATCAGTATCGGCGCGTCGGGTGGCGCCGTGCTGCGCTGGCTGTTGGGGATGTCACTGAATGCGCTATTCCCGACGATTCCGCCGGGGACGCTGGCCGCCAATCTGATTGGCGGCTATCTGATCGGCGTCGCCATCAGCGTGTTTGCCCAGCATCCCGGCCTGTTGCCGGAGTGGCGCTTGTTGGTGATCACCGGATTTCTTGGTGGATTGACGACGTTTTCGACGTTTTCGGCCGAGGTGACGCTGTTGCTGCAACAAGGCCGCGTACTCTGGGCGACGGCGGCGATTGCGCTACATGTGTTGGGGTCGTTGACGATGACGTTAATGGGCTTGGCGAGCGCGGTGATGTTGCGGCGCTTCTTGGGTTGAAGCGACACCGATCAAGGAGGCAATCATGCAAGGCTTTCAACTGACTTTTTTCACCCAGCAGGATCGCAAACACGGCGGCCAGCCGCTCGCCGATTGGCTATTGCAGGAAGCCCAGCGGCTCGGCATTCACGGCGCCACTTTGATTGCCGCCAGCGAGGGCTATGGTCATCACGGCAAGCTGCATTCGGCGCATTTCTTCGAGCTGGCCGATCAGCCGATGGAGCTGACGATGGCGCTCAGCGCTGCCGATGCTGATCGGCTGTTTTTACGCCTGCGCGAGGAAAAAATCGACCTGTTCTACCTCAAGGCGCCGATTGAATACGGCATGAGCCTGGGCGACGCGCGGTCCTAGGCCGACCGGCGTTTGGCGAATCCTGCGCCCGCCCGTGACAACTGCGCCGACGACGCGATGCTCGCCAACTCGACAGTCGCGACGCTTGTCGACGCTCCCACAGCAGGCCTTGCTCCCACAGCAGCACTGCCACAACCTCGCTCCCGCAGTAGCGTTCCCACCACAGCGCTGCTGCCATTCTGATCAGTCGGCTTGCGGTTTTCAGTTTTGCGCGCTAGTATTATTTCAATACTTGTTGAAACATTGAAGCGATGCCGATGAAGATCACCCGTGCCACCGCCCTCAGCGCTTTCGAATGTCTGGCTTCCGGACTACGGCTGGATATTTATCGGCTGCTGGTCAAACACGCGCCAGATGGCCTGGTCGCCGGCCAGATCGCCACCACGCTGGCGCTGCCGCCGAGCAATCTTTCCTTTCACTTGAAGGCGCTCACCCACGCGCAGTTGATCACGGTGACGCAGGAAGGTCGCTATCAGCGTTATCGCGCGGCATTGGCGCTGATGGACGCGTTGATCGGCTATCTGACCGCGCACTGTTGCACCGGCCACCCGGAGCAATGCGGGGCCACTGCTGCGAGCACCCGCCGCCAAGCGAAGTCCTGCGCGTGACCGGCTGAGTTGCCATACGTGCGCAACCACTGCGACCGGAAACGCCCGCACCCAAAACGACTAGTCGAGACCACGCAATGAATATTCTGTTTCTCTGCACCGGCAATTCCTGCCGTTCGATTCTGGCCGAGGCCACGTTCAATCATCTTGCCCCGGCCGACTGGCGGGCGCAAAGCGCCGGCAGCCATCCGACCGGCCAGGTGCACCCACGGGCGCTCGCCCTGCTCAGCCGCAACGGGATCGCTACGACCGGCTTGCACAGCAAGTCCTGGGATGACTTGCCGGTAACGCCGGATATCGTTATCACCGTCTGCGCCAATGCCGCCGGCGAAACCTGCCCGGCCTATCTTGGCCGCGTACTGCGCGCGCATTGGGGGGTGGCTGATCCGGCGCATGCGGTCGGCAGCCCGACCGAAATTGACGCCGCGTTTTTCGCCGCTTATCGCCTCCTGCGCACCCGCATCGAAGCCCTGCTGGCGCTGCCGCTCGACACGCTCGCGCACGACCCGGTCGCACTGCAATCGGCACTCGACCGATTGGGTGCTTTGTCGAATTGACCGAATCCAACCAGGAGTTGCCATGTCCGTGCCGTGCGAAGTAATCGTCGAACCCTCCCAACTTGCGCCCATGAATCGGTTCGAGCGCTACCTGAGCCTGTGGGTATTTCTCTGCATCCTCGCCGGCGTTGGCGTCGGCCAGTGGCTGCCGGATTGGTTTCAGGCCATCGGTCGGATGGAAGTCGCGCAGGTCAATTTGCCGGTCGGCGTGCTGATCTGGATCATGATTATTCCGATGCTGATGAAGGTGGATTTCTCCGCGCTCGCAGAAGTGCGCCAGCATGTGCGCGGCATCGGCGTGACGCTGTTCGTAAACTGGATGGTGAAGCCATTTTCGATGGCGTTTCTGGCCTGGCTATTCATCCGTCACTGGTTTGCGCCGCTACTGCCTGCCGATCAGATCGATAGCTATATCGCCGGCCTGATCCTGCTCGCCGCTGCGCCCTGCACGGCGATGGTGTTTGTGTGGAGCCGCCTGACCAACGGCGACCCGCTATTCACGCTGTCACAAGTGGCGTTGAACGACAGCATCATGATCGTTGCTTTCGCGCCACTGGTGGCGTTTCTGCTCGGGCTGTCGGCGATCACGGTGCCGTGGGCGACGCTGATGACTTCGGTGGTTCTGTACATCGTGATTCCGGTCATCATCGCCCAGCTCTGGCGCAAATCATTGCTGGCCATCAGCCAGGCAGCGTTCGACACCGCCATGGCTCGGGTCGGCCCGTGGTCGATCGTCGCACTGCTGGCGACCCTGGTGCTGCTGTTTGCGTTTCAGGGCCAAGCGATCATCGAGCAGCCGCTGGTCATCGCGTTGCTGGCGGTGCCGATTCTGGTCCAGGTGCTATTCAATGCCAGTCTTGCCTATGGCTTGAATCGTGCGCTCGGCGAGAAACATGCCATCGCCTGCCCTTCCGCTTTGATCGGCGCGTCCAATTTTTTCGAGCTTGCGGTCGCCGCAGCAATCAGTTTGTTTGGCTTTGAATCCGGCGCCGCACTCGCCACCGTGGTCGGTGTACTGATCGAAGTACCGGTCATGCTGCTGGTGGTGCGGGTGGTGAATCGATCCAAAGGTTGGTACGAGCGCGGCTGAAGCCGCTGGCGCAGCGCGGCCGCGCGGGTCAAATCCAACCAGATGCACTTTTGCTACGCTTGCCATCCCCGCCACCGAGGATCACGCCAAGTTCGATCAATTCAAGCGCAGTTGGTGTCTGATCAAAGCCAGTGCCCAGGTGTTGCAGCAGGACAAGGAACTGCTGGTGTTTCCGGCGGTATCGGCGATTGCCACACTGGTGGTCATCGCCAGTTTCATGCTGCCGCTATTCGGCCTGCTGGATTTGAAAGCGATCAGCGGATCGCAGCAATCGCCACCGGCCTGGCTGTATGTCTGGGGTTTTCTGTTTTATCTGGTGCAGTACTTCGTGATTTTTTACTTCAACT
>PEUI01000018.1 GCA_002785585.1 Lysobacterales bacterium CG02_land_8_20_14_3_00_62_12 | reverse complement strand
TGCTGACGGGGTGCAGCTCGACGCGATCCGCTTCGATCTCACGCTCGATAGCTTGCACGGCTTCGCCAAGCAGTCTCTTGACGACCTGACCTGGCATCTGCTCACCACCCATACCCCCTACCGTTACGCCCTGCCGAGCACCGTCGAAACCCAACTCGCGCGCCTGCGCTTCAGCCAGACCGGCAAGCGCAAGACCGGCACCAGCAAAGGCCAACCGCGCTCAACCAACTACGGCACCGGCATCGGCACCCGTCAGAAAAAATCCCTCGACCGCGTCCTCGAAAGCGAACACTTGCCAAGCACCGCCCCCGCACCGCCCGACGAACAGTGCGTCATCACCGAGCTCCATCTCGAAGCGTTCACCAAGGATCTCCAAACCGAAAGCCGAAAACCCAGACGTCAGCAGGGTCGGAAGCTCGATACCGCCGAGCTTCCGACCCTGGCCCAGTCTGCCTGATCCCCGCGCGTCAAGGGTTCGCTTCGCCGCACGGCCGCTTTCGGCTGAGGTCCCCTCATGCCCCACCGCCCGGCCGTGCGCCCTTGACTCGATCACCTTCGAGGTGGATTTGAGGTTGACGGGGACTAGATAGCCGATGACCAGCGCGCCGACCATTATTTCAGGGTGGCCAAGCGCCGTGCCGCCCGCCGCATTTGTCGGGCCTTCCGGTGCGGTCATCACGACCAGAGGCGCGGCCCTGGGCGCACCCGGCTGATCGCCTTGCCTACATCGAGATCGAGCCTTCGCGGAACGTGTTTTTATCCAGCCAGACGTTGACCAGAACGGCTTGGCCGGCGCGGGCGCAGGCTTGCGCGCGGGCCAGGGCGGCGGGTAATTCGGCTTGGGTTTTGACCAGGATGCCGACGCCGCCAAGGCCTTCGGCGACGCGGTGGTAATCGCTGCGGGCGAGTACGCTGCCGACATCATCGCCGAGCATTTTGACTTGCTCGCGGGCGATCTGTGTCCAGCCGGCGTCGTTGCCGACGATCGCGATCAGCGGCAGGTGATGACGGACGCAACTATCGAATTCGATCAGGCTGAAGCCGCAGGCGCCATCCCCCCAGATCAGCCAGATTTCGGCAGCGGGCGCGGTCAGTGCGGCACCGATGGCAAAACCGGCGCCAACACCGAGCGTGCCGAACACGCCCGGATCGAGCCAAGTTAGCGGGCCGCGCGGATGCAGGGTGTAGGCGGCGGTGGCCACGAAGTCACCACCATCGGCGATAAAGATGGCGTTGTCGGCGGCGACCCGGTCGATCTCCCGGCAGAGTGCCAAGGGGTTGACTTGATCGCCAGCGACACCGGCGGCGCGATCGATTTCGGCTTCGCGTTCGGCGTCGCGGTCGCGCAGGGTTTGCGTCCACTCGGGCCGCTGACCCCGCGCCTGCAGTCGCGCGGCGAGCAATGGCAGAAAACGTCCGGCGTCACCGATAGCGGTGAGGGTTGGGCGACGATTCAAGCGTGCTTCCAGGCGACTGCGATTGGCGGCGATCAAGGTCGCGGCGCCGCGTATATGGCGGCCGTAGTCGAGCCGAAAATCGCAGGGCACACCGGCGAGAATGACGCAGTCGGCTTCGCGCAACGCTTGGCGACGCTGATGCAAACGTTGCAGCGGATGGGCGCGGCCGAGCAGGCCACGCGCCATGCCCGACAGGTACACCGGCAGTCCGAGCGCAGCGACGGCGGCGGCGACCGCTGCCGCCTCGTTCGGCAGGCAGAGCGCCTGGCTGCCGACCAGCAATAGCGGACGTTCGGCGCGCAGCAACGCTGCCACCACTTTTTCGATGACGGCGGCACTCGGTTCGACGCTATGCACGCTGGTGCCGGTGGCCGCCGCCGCCGCCGTGCTACCGGCAAACATCCGGGCCACATGGCGCCGCAGATACCAGCGTTGTGCGATGGCGGTGAGTGAATGGCCACCGGCGCTGGCTTGCTGATACCAGCCGCGAATGGTCGCCTCGTCGTACAACAAATCTACCGGACATTCGACAAATACCGGCCCGGGCAGACCATCCTGCGCGAGTGCAAATGCCTGATGCACAGCGCCATCCAGATCGGCCACCCGGCGCACCCGCAGCACCGCTTTGACATGCGGCGCCACCAGCGCGCGTTGGTCGATATCCTGCAACGCGCCGCGCCCCTGCAGCGCGGTCGGCGCGGCGCCACCGATCAACACCACTGCCGATTGCGCGAGCTGTGCGTTTTTCAGCGCGGTCAGGGTATTGCTGACGCCGGGTCCGGCGGTGACCACGGCGACGCCGGGAATGCCGCTGCGCCGAGCGCTGGCATCGGCGGCAAACACCGCGTTGGCCTCGTCGCGCAGATCGACGATGCGGATGCCATTGGCTTTGGCAGCAACCAGAATCGGTGCCACATGACCGCCGCAGAGCGTGAAGATTTGCCGCACGCCGTGCGCGGCCAGCGCCTGCGCGACGCGATCACCGCCGCTGCGGTGGAGGGTTTCGGTCATGGCGTTTTGGCCTCCTCGGCCAGGGTTTGCTGTTGCAGACTACGGTAGTCGATCTTGCCGATGCGGGTTTTGGGCAACGCCTTACAAAAGCGGATCGTGCGCGGACACGACCACTTGATTAGCCGCTCGCGACTGTAGGCAATCAATGCCGCGGCGGTATCGGCGTTGGCGTTGGCGGGATCTTTCAGCACGACGCAGGCGAGCACGCGCTCGACTTGATCCGGGTCGGGCAGGCCAATGACGCAGGCCTCGGCGACCAGTGGATGGTCGACCAGTACCGCCTCGACTTGGGCCGGATAGACGTTGAAGCCGGAGGACTTGATCATGCGCTTCAGGCGCACACTGAAATAGAAAAAGCCATCGGCATCCTGGCGACCCAGATCGCCGGTATGCAACCAGATGCGACCGTCGGCATGACGACGCAAGGTGCTGGCGGTCGCTTGCGGATCGTCCAGATAACCGAGCATCAATGCCGGTCCGGCCAGACAGATTTCGCCCTCGCTGCCAATGGCGACCGTTTGTTCGGTGCCCGGCGCGCAGATTTTGGCGTGCATATCCGGAAACGGCAGCCCGATCGAACCTTCGCGATAGTCATCAAGCGGCATCGCCATGATCCCGGTGACCGCTTCGGTGAGGCCATAACCTTCGAGCAGACGCAGCTTGCCACCACCGCGCGCGACCAGCGCTTCGAAACCCTCCTTGAGCGGCCGCGGCAAGCTGTCGGCGCCACAAAAAGCCGCGCGCAGACACGATAGATCGGCGCCGACCAGCGCCTGGTCACGACACAAGGCCGCATACAAAGTCGGCACACCGACCAGAATGCTCGGCCGCTTGCGACGGATCAGTCGGGCGACGCTGCTGGCATCGAAAGTCGGCACCAGAATCGCCGTGGCGCCGACCATCATCGCGGCATTGACGCAGACACCGAGGCCGAAGCCATGAAAAATCGGCAAGATCGCCAGGATCGAATCGCTGGCGCCGATCCGGCCCCAAGCGCAGGCTTGCAGACCTTGGGCGATGAAGTTGCGGTTGCTGAGCACGATGCCTTTGGGCAGTGCCGTGGTGCCACCGGAAAACAGGATGACGGCCGGTTGATCGGTTTGTCGGGTGGCCATCGGCGTCGCCGGATGCGACGCACCCAGCCAAGGTTTCCAATGCAGCACGCGCGGGTCCGCTGGAATCGCCGCGATCCGCCGACCCTTGCGCCACCAGAACGCCAACCTTTGCAGTGGCGACAGGGCGTCGCCGATGCTGGTCAGCACAATCCGCTGCAAGGCGTGCTGTGGTCGGACCGCCGCGAATGACGCATAGAGCGCATCCAGCGTGAGCACGACGGTGGCGCTGGTGGCATCGAGATAGTGTTGGATTTCCGGGGGCGTCGATAGCGGATGGATCAACGCCGACACCGCGCCCAGCTTGTTGGCGGCATAAAACGCAATCACCGCCTGCGGTGTCGTCGGCAGCGCGATCAGCAAGCGCTGATCGCGCTGCAATCCGGCCGCTGCCAGCGCATCGGCGCAGCGGTCAATCGCGGCCAAGGCGGATCGATAGCGGGTGCGTTGATCGAAAAAATCCCAGGCAATGGCGTCGGGCGTGCGCGCCGCACTCGCGGCGAACATCTGATACAGCGTGCACGCGGGATATTCCAGATGGGCGGGCACCGATCCGTAGTGGTCAAGCCAGGGTGCGCTGGTGGGATGGTCGGTCATCGGCTGGCAAATAGCTGCGACCAAAGCGCATCCACGCGCGCTTCGATGGTGGCGTCGGCGATGATCGGCTGGCTCCAGGTACGGTTGGTTTCAGCGGGCCATTTGTTGGTGGCGTCGAGGCCGAGTTTGGAGCCGAGATTGGCCACCGGACTGGAAAAATCGAGATAGTCGACCGGGGTGTTTTCCACCAACATCAGATCGCGCGCCGGATCGACCTTGGTCGACAGCGCCCACAATACCTGCGACCAGTCGCGCACGTCGATGTCGGCATCGGTGACGATGATGAACTTGGTGTAGGTGAACTGCCGCAGGTACGACCAGATGCCCATCATGATTCGCCGCGCGTGTCCGGGATACTGCTTGCGGATGCTGACCACGGCGATGCGGTACGAACACGCTTCCGGTGGCAAATAAAAATCGACAATTTCGGGAAAGACTTTCCGCAGCAGCGGTACGAAAAGCTCGTTCAAGGCCAACGCCAGCACCGAGGGCTCGTCATCCGGCGCGCGACCCATGTAGCTGCCGTGATAGATGGCGTTGCGACGGCGGCGCAGACGCTCAATGGTGAACACCGGAAACTGGCCCTGCGCGTTGTAATAGCCGGTGTGATCGCCGAATGGTCCTTCCAGTGCGTGGTCACCGGGTTGGATAAAGCCTTCGAGCAGAATCTCGGCGCCAGCCGGCGCATCCAGTCCAGTCAGTTGGCTATGCCAAACGCGGCTGCGCGCGCCGCGCAACAAGCCGGCAAACTCGTATTCGGACAGCGTGTCTGGCACCGGCGCCACCGCCGCCAGCATCGTCGCCGGATCGGCGCCGATCGCCACCAGCACCGGGAATGGCTGCTGTGGATGATCGGCCTGCCAGTCGGCGTAATCGGTGGCGCCACCGCGGTGTGGCAGCCAGCGCATGATGACGCGATTGCGGCCGATCACTTGCTGTCGATAGATGGCGACGTTCTGCCGTGGCTGGCGCGTGCCACGGGTGATCACCAGGCCAAAGCTGATCAGACGTGCGATATCGCCCGGCCAGCAACGTTGGATGGGCAACTCGCCGAGATCGATATCGCCGCCACTGACGATCACCTCATTGAAGGCCGCCTCGGGCACCTGGCGCGGTGCTACCAGCGCCAATTGCGCGAGTTCCGGCCAATGCGCGAGAGCGTCTTTCAGACTGGACGGCCAGTGCGGCTCCTTGATTGCGGCCAGCAATTCGCCCAATTCCTTCAGTGACGCCAGCGGGCGACCGCTGAGCGCCAGTTCGATGCGTGCCCGATGGCCGAACAGATTGCCGAGCAGGGCGTGCGCGGAACCGACCGGGTGCTCCAGCAACAAAGCCGGTCCGCCGGCACGCTGGGTGCGCAGACAGAGCGCGGTGCTTTCCAGCTCCGGATCGACCGCAACCGCAACCCGCTTGAGCTGGTCGTGGCGTTCCAGCAGACCCAGAAAACTGCGCAAATCGTCACAACTCATCGCTGCCGACTTCGGGTCGAAAACGACCGCAGTGCAGTCCGCAAAAAGTAGCCCGAATCGATCATGGCGCTAGTTGAAACTCCTTACCAAGCGGGGTTGGACAAGTCAGAGCGGGAACGAAGCAAGGTTGGGAACGAAGCAACAGTGGGCGTTGTGCCCGATTTAAGCCCCTCCCCCGCTTGCGGGGGAGGGGTTGGGGAGAGGGGCTCCTGATCTGAGCCCCTCCCCCGTTTGCGGGGGAGGGGTTGGGGAGAGGGGCTCCTGATCTGAGCCCCTCCCCCGCTTGC
>PEUI01000178.1:2510-6124 GCA_002785585.1 Lysobacterales bacterium CG02_land_8_20_14_3_00_62_12 | reverse complement strand
CGTTTCCGGGGCCAAACGCAGATAGTTGGCGATGTCGGTGCGGGTCATCGTCAGATGAAATCGGCTGGCGGAAAAACCCCGTTGCGCATAGCGGCGTGAAAGCGACAACAGAAATGCCGCCATCCGTTCATCGGCGGTGTAGTCGCCGGCCAACAGGGCGGCTTTGCCGATGTCCTCGCTGAGCAAGCGGAATAGTTGTTGTTGCAGGCCAGGCATGCGGGCCGCCAAAAGCGCCATTTGCGGAAACGAAAACCGGCACAGCACCACCGTATCGAGCGCGATAGCGTTGCACGGATAGCGCGCGTGGTGGATGGCGTTGAGGCCGATGATTTCTCCCGGCAGATGAAAGCCCAGCACTTGTTCGTGGCCACCGCGATCAAGCACGTAGGTCTTGACGGTACCGGCGCGCACCGCAGCGATCGCTTGAAAGTCATCGCCTTCGCGAAAAATGTGATCGCCCTCGTGGAACGGCCCGACGTGCTCGACCAGCACATGCAGATCGGCCAGCATCGATTTGTCGTAACCCTGTGACAGGCAGGCATCGGAAAATGCGCAGGTACTGCAAAAATGTAGTTCGTCGCCGTCATCGGCGATCGGGCTCGGGCGGCGCCGCGCTGCCGGGCTCACCGACCGGCCTCGGGCAAACGCGTCAGATCACGCGGGAGAATCGCGCGGGTTCGGCTTGAGCAAGGTGCAGATAGTGATCGAAGCATCCGGCGATGATACGCAACAACAGCCGACCGTGCTCGGTGGCGGTGATGAAAGTTTCGCTGATTTCGACCAGTCCGTCGGCGACCAGCGGCGCCAGCCGCTCCAGGTCCTCTGCAAAGTAGCTGAGGAATTCGATGTCGTGGCGCGTTTCCAGCAACCGAATGTCGATCCGGTTTTGGCACATCAACTGTTGGATCAAATCGGCGCGCAGGGTATCGTCGGCGTTGAGATTCATCCCCCGCCAGACCGGCAGGCGGTCGCTGTCGATGGCGGCTTCCCAACTCGGCAGATCGCGCGGATTCTGGCTGTAACTCTCGCCGATATGGCTGATGGCGCTGACACCGAATCCAATCAGGTCGCTTTCGGCGTGGGTGGTGTAACCCATGAAATTGCGATGCAGGCCGCCACGTTCCTGGGCGCGCGAAAGCTCGTCTTCGGGCAAGGCGAAATGATCCATGCCGATGAAGCGGTAGCCGGTGCCGGAGAGTTTTTCGATGGCGAGCTTGAGCAGTCCGAGCTTGTCTTCGGCGCTGAGCAGCAGCTTTTCATCGATCTGCCGTTGCGGTCGAAACATCTGCGGCATATGCGCATACGAATAGATTGCCAGCCGATCGGGACGAGTAGCGATCACCGTGTCCAGGGTGCGGCCAAAGCCCTCGCGGTTTTGCCCCGGCAGGCCATAAATCAAGTCGATGTTGACCGAGCGGAAACCATGACGACGGCAGGCGTCGACGACCGCCTGGGTTTCGGCCACCGATTGCAGCCGATTGACCGCGGCCTGCACCGCCGGGTCGAAATCCTGCACGCCCAAACTGGCGCGGTTGAAGCCCATTTTGGCCAGCGCCTCGACGGTACCGGCGGCGACGTAGCGCGGGTCCAGTTCGATCGAAAAATCGCGATCCTCGGCATCGCTGAAATGAAAGTGACGGCTCAATGTCTCCACCAGTTCGCCGAGTTGCCCGGCGTCGAGGAAGTTGGGCGTGCCGCCGCCGAGATGAAGCTGGATCACATCGCGGTCGCGATCAAACAATTTGGCGACCGCGGCGATCTCGCGCACGAGCCGGTCCAGATAGGTGCCGGCGCGGCTGTGGTCGTGGGTAATTACCCGGTTGCAGCCGCAGTAAAAACACGGACTGAAACAGAACGGCACATGCACATACAGCGATAGCCGACGCGGAATCGGATCGCCGTTGGACACCCGCGCCACTTCCATGAATTGGCGGTCGCCGAACGCCGCCGTGAACTGCGGTGCGGTTGGGTACGAGGTGTAGCGCGGACCGGGCCGGTCGTAACGGCGCAGCAGGTCGGCATCAAAGGGCGGGATGGCGGTCATGGGGAGCAAGCCTAGGTGGCGGCACGGTCTGGCATATTGATCGCAGTCAAGAAAAGCGCGGAAACTCAAGCGTTGCCAAACTGGCGTGCTGCGTCGCAGCAGGGTACGACGGTGGGGTTTCTCGCTGGCAGCGGTGGCCGCAGCGATGGCGGCAGCGGCAGCAAGCTACCGCATTCCAGGTGAAACGGGCGAAGCCGACCGTGGCGGATCGCGCTGGTCCAGTGGTGATGATGGGGCCACGAACAGATCGGCAATCGCGCGCGCTGCGGCGGCCGGGTCGGCGGCCGTCCAGAACGCACCGAGCACGGCCAAGGCATCGGCGCCGGCGTCGATCAGCGCTGCCCCATTGCCGGCATCAATGCCGCCGATGGCGACGCGGGGCAAGCCAAAGCGGGCGGCGCGGCGCAGTAGTTCGGGTGCGGCGCGAATCGCCTGCGGCTTGGTGTCGGAGTCAAAAAAAGCGCCGAAGGCCAGGTAATCGGCGCCGGCCTCGGCCGCCGCTTGGGCGCGATCCCATTGGTTGTAGCACGACACGCCGATCAGCGCCTGCGGCCCCAGGCGCGCCCGCGCCATCGCGACCGAAGGATCGTTTTTGCCCAGATGCACGCCGTCGGCGCCGATGCGCTCGGCCAGGGCCACGTCGTCGTTGATGATGAGCGGCGCCTGATGCTGATGGCAGAGCGCGAGCAGCGCCAGCGCCTGGCGCAGGCGGCGCTGCGGATCGTTGCTCTTGTCACGATATTGCACGCAGCGGGCGCCAGCACCCAGCGCCGCAGAGACGCCAGCGCACAAGCGGGTATCGCTGGCGTCTTCGCGGGTCAGCAAATACAGGCCATGCAGGCCGGCGTGGAGCGATTTCGGGGGCGCGGGACTTTGCATGGTTTGATGGTAGCTGGCGCCGACCCCGAACGGGCTGGTGCTGGCAAGATCAGCGATGCTGCCCGCGCCGCCAACAGAGCTGCGATCATGCGCGCCATGAAACCGATTTGGTTCACTTGCTTGATTGGCGCGCTGGGCTGGCTGTCGGCGCCATGCCTGGCTTGGCAGTTGCAGATCGAACAACTGCAGGGGTCGGGACTGCGATTGCAGGGCATCCGCATCGAACGCCAAACCGACGCCGTCCAGGTGGCGGTGCAGGCGCTTGCCTATGCCGATCTGGAGATCAATCAGCGTGGGCTCAACTGGCAGTGCCAGTGGTCGCTATCGGTGGACCAGGAGCCCGCCTGTGTTGGCAAGATCAGCGTCGCCGAGCCGCGTTGGCAAGGCGAACTGCAATGGCGTGGTTTGCTGGCTGGCCAAACCCTGCAATTGCGGTCTGCGGGGGCCAGCGTGCGCTTTGCGGAATTGGCGCCGGGCCGCCTGCCAGAGGGTCGGCTCAGCCTCAGCAAAGTGCCGCTGGTTTGGGTGAAGGATCAGCTGCAGGCCGCCTGGAGTGACCTGGCCACACTTTCTGGAACTGCGAACGCTGAACTCGATATCCGTGCGCTGGGCGAGCGCTGGCAGGGTTCCCTTGCGCTCAATGATCTCGGAGTGGATTCGATGGACGGCAGCGTCGCCGCCGCTGCGGTCA
>PEUI01000178.1:198-2471 GCA_002785585.1 Lysobacterales bacterium CG02_land_8_20_14_3_00_62_12 | reverse complement strand
GTCGGAGTCTGCGTTGGCGGGCACAAGCCGGTGGCGGTGAAGTGCTCGCTGGCGCGGTGTACTTTGCGCTGCCGGCCGCAGATGCTGTGCTGGACTTGCAGGCCACCGCCGCCGCCGGAAAAATCTGGCAGTGGCCCAGCCTGTCATGGGCCGATGGTGACGGACTGGAGGTGCACGCAGCGGCTGAACTGATGGCCGATGGCGGCTATCGCGTCCGCGTGGAACGGCTCGCTGCCGATCTCGGTCGCGCGGCACCGCGCTACTTGAAGACGGCATTGGCCACGGCGGGTTTCGATGGTTTGCAACTGCAGGGGGCGGTCGATGCCAGCGCGGAAATTGATCCGCAGGGTTGGCAGTCGCTGGCGCTGAAGCTGCAAGCACTCAATGTGCGCGATCACTTGGGCCGCATCAGTGCCGAAAACATCACTGGCGACCTGGCAATGAACGCGTCGGCACCGACCAACCGCATCGACTTTTCGGCGCTGCGTCTGTTCGATATCCCGTTTGGCGGCGGCCACATCGAATGGCGTTGGTCGCCAGACCGCATCGAGCTTGGTCAGCCACTACAACTGGCCGTGCTCGGGGGCAGCGTAAAACTGCCACGCCTGCAACGGCTGACGACAGCGGGCGGCGTGGCCAGTTGGCAGGGCGGGCTCGAACTGCAAGGACTGCAAGTCAAACAGCTGGCCGCGGCACTGGCCTGGCCGAGTTTTGCCGGTACTTTATCCGGCGTGTTGCCGCAATTTCGGCTGGAAAATGGCGGACTCAAATTTGACGGCGACCTGCGCCTCAAAGTGTTCGATGGGAGCATGCGCATCTCCCATCTGGAGAGCGAGCGCAGTTTCGGCATTGCCCCCAGTCTGGCGGCAGACATTGACTTCGATCATCTGGATCTGCAACAACTGACGGCGGCGTTCTCGTTCGGTGAAATGACCGGATGGCTCGATGGCAGCGTCCACGATTTGCGGCTGCTGGATTGGGCGCCGGTTGCCTTTGATGCCAAGCTCAAGAGTGCTGCTGGTTTCCCTGGAAAGCGCCGCATCAGTCAGCGCGCCGTGCAAGGCATTTCTTCGGTCGCCGGCGGCGCGGCGGCGGCCAGCAACCCGATCATCAAAATGTTCGATTCGTTCGGTTATAGCGACTTCGGGCTCGGCTGCCGCCTCGCCGACAACGTTTGCGAAATGAGTGGCTTGGCCGGCGCCGACCACGGCTACACTATCGTCAAGGGTGCGGGGCTGCCACGGCTCAACGTGGTGGGCTTTCAAAAGCACGTCGATTGGCCACTATTGCTGGAACGGCTCCATGCCATGGCCGCTGGTCAGGCACCAGTCATCGACTGATCGGCAAGCTGGCGCATCGGCCTTCACCACCAGAGGACACACCATGAAAACCCGATATTGGACTGCTGGTCTATTGCTTGGTCTCATCATTAGCGCTTGCGTCACCATCAATGTCTATTTTCCCGAAGCCGAAGTGCAACAGGCGGCCGGTCAGTTCATCGACCAGATCATCGGCACCGATCCGGCGCCTGGCAAAACCGAAACGGTCCCCGATGCCCCCGGCCAGCCGCTCGGGTTCTCGCTGTCGGTGGCATGGATCAGCAGCGCCCAGGCGGCGGCAGATCTGAATGTTGCCACGCCCGCCATCCGCGCCATCCAGAGCCGTATGGCGGAGCGTTTCGAGAGTGCACTGAAAAAACATTTCGACAGCGGCGCCCTCGGTCTGAAAAATGACGGCTTGATCGAATTGCGCGATGCCGCCGCAGTGGCGCTGGCGGATCGGGCCCCGCTCAAACAGGCGGTGGCCGATGACAATCGTGATCGCGCGGCGGTCTATCGCGAGATCGCCCTGGCCAATCAGCACCCGGAATGGGAAGCCGAGATTCGCAGCACGTTTGCCGCGCAGTGGATCGCCAAAGCGCATACCGGCTGGTTTTATCAGAATGCCAAAGGCGGCTGGGTGCAGAAATAGTTGGCGCCCGATGGCGGCGCTTTCCGGCCGACGCGCGTGAAGTACAAGCTCGATGCCTGCGGGAGCGCCGACCAGCGACGGGATGATCGGCAACGGCGACGCCGCCGGAGTGCGCGGCCTGCACCGGCAACTGCTTCGCGCGCCAGCGGGCGAGACGAGCCATCGGCTTGCTGACGATTTGGAGTGAACGTGGCACGTCGCAAACAACGGGCGCAAGCGCCAAAAATCATCGAGCTCGATATCGTCGATCTGCTGCATGATGGTCGCGGGCTCGGGCGTCATGACGGCAAGGCAGTGTTTGT
>PEUI01000178.1:0-154 GCA_002785585.1 Lysobacterales bacterium CG02_land_8_20_14_3_00_62_12 | reverse complement strand
CGCTGGAAGTGCTGCAAGCGTCGCCGGACCGGGTGGTGCCGAAGTGCGCGCATTTCGGCGTCTGCGGCGGCTGTGTTCTGCAGCACCTGGCGCCAGCGGCGCAGATCGCGGCCAAGCAAAAGACGCTGATCGACAACCTGCAACGGATCGGCCA
>PEUI01000327.1 GCA_002785585.1 Lysobacterales bacterium CG02_land_8_20_14_3_00_62_12 | reverse complement strand
TCCGCCCTTCAGCTACCGCTGGGACCCCACCGACGCCATGGGCGAGGACGTGCGCTTCAAGAACCACGGCCTCGCCCCCAAATCCGCCGCCGACTTCGCCTTCCTGTTGCACGGCTTCCACTTCCTCAAAGACGAAGGCGTGATGGCCATCATCCTGCCGCATGGCGTGCTATTCCGGGGCGGTGCCGAAGAGCGCATCCGCACCAAGCTGCTCAAAGATGGCCACATCGACACCGTCATCGGCCTGCCCGCAAACCTCTTTTATTCCACCGGCATTCCGGTCTGCATCCTCGTGCTCAAAAAATGCAAAAAGCCCGACGACGTGCTCTTCATCAACGCCGCCGAGCACTTCGTGAAAGGCAAACGCCAGAACCAACTCACGGCGGACCACATCGCCAAGATCATCGACACCTACCAATTTCGAAAAGAAGAGCCCCGCTACTCCCGCCGGGTGGAAATGGACGAGATCGAGAAGAACGACTTCAATCTGAACATCTCCCGCTACATCAGCACGGCGGTGGGCGAGGAAGAGATCAGTCTGGAGGCGACGAATGCGGGACTGGTGGAGATTTCGGCGATGATCCAGACGGCGACGGTGAAGCACAATGCCTACCTGAAGGAGCTGGGCAAGCCGCTGCTGCCTTAGGCTGATGGCGCGTCCCGAGCGGCCCCAAAGCCATGCTGCGGAGAACAAAGGGGACAGAACAAAGCGGACGGCGGCCAACCGCGCCACGGCTCAGTGCGGTGCGGCCACGTTTGGCGGGCGCTGCGACGCTGCTGGGTGTGCGACGCCAAGCGTTTTTAGTCGGGAGCTCCAGCCCACTGTCCATAAGTTTTGAAGCGCTCGAAGACGGCTGCCATTTCCGCTTCCGACAGCACCGCGGGATCACCCAGTTGCCGGGCTCGCCAATAGCGCTCACACAGGGTTTCGACTTCAATGGTCAGGCGCAGGGCATCGTTCAGATCAGCGCCGAGGACGACCATGCCGTGATTGGCCAGCAAGCACGCCTTGCTGTCGGCCAGCGCCTGCACAGCGGTGTCGGAAAACGCCTGCGTGCCAAACAAGGTGTACGGGGCGCAGCGGATCCGGCTGGCACCGGTGACCGCAATCAGGTAGTGAAACGCCGGTACTTCCAGTCGCAGACAAGCCAGGGTCGTGGCAAACATCGCATGACTGTGGATGACTGCGTTGACCTCCGGCCGACCGCGCAAAATATCCTGGTGCAGGCGCCACTCACTGGAGGGTTCGCGTTGGCCCTGAATGCTGCCGTCGAAGCCCAGCCAAACCAGGTCGGACGGTTTCATCGCTGCCGCCGGCATGCCCGAAGGCGTGATCAAAAAACCGGCGCCAGCGCGCACACTGAGATTGCCAGCGGTACCGGTATTCAGGCCTGCGCTGGAGAGTGCTTGCGCCGTGCTGATCAACGATTCGCGCAGTGCGATCATGGCTGCTCCTGACAATCGCCAACTCGGTTTCGTGGCTAATGTCGGGACAATAGCGCGGCGCGGGGCGTCAAGCGCAGCGGCGCCATCCGGTGCTGGCGCCGCTCGGCCATGCTGCCGCGCTGCTTGTGGCGAAGTGCTCGCGCATGAAAGAATCGACGCAACTGACTTAAGAGGTGCCGGGTGATCGATCCCGACGGCTACCGACCCAATGTGGGCATTGTGCTGATGCACGGTGACGGGCGCGTGTTTTGGGCGCGCCGGGTTTCCCGTGATGGTTGGCAATTTCCGCAGGGCGGCATGAACACCGATGAGACGCCGCTCGAGGCGATGTATCGCGAGCTGCAAGAGGAAACCGGCCTGCTGCCCGAGCACGTCGAAGTGCTGGGTGCCACCCCGGGTTGGCTGCGTTACAAATTGCCGCATCGATTTATTCGACGCGGCGAGCGCCACACCTGCATCGGTCAGAAGCAGGTGTGGTTCCTACTCCATTTTCGTGGCGAAGAGTCGCATTTCCAGCTTGATGTCAACGAGCACCCGGAATTCGATTCCTGGACCTGGGTGGACTTCTGGTATCCGCTGGAAAACGTCGTGGCGTTCAAGCGTGAGGTCTATGAACGGGCCTTGCTGCATCTGTCCGGCTTGGCGGCCAGCATCTGTCCGATCCCGGCACCGACGCTGAAAATCGCTGCCGCTGCCACCGAAAGTACGCGTGGTTGGTGGCGTCACCTGCGGGTTTCGCGGTCGCGTTAGGCGGGGTTCTTGACACCCTCAAGGGCGGCGCCGGCGGCACCGAAAATTGACGCGATCCCCCCTAGCCGCTAGGGTTCGACCGACCTTCCTTTCTCTTTTCCCCCTGCTTGCCACCGGGTTTCGGTGTCCGGTCAGCGGGGCTTCCCGGAAACCATTCAATGCGGATCGTATTTCTCGGTGCACCAGGCTCTGGTAAAGGCACGCAGGCAACCAACGTAAAAGCGGCATTGGCGATCGCCCACATTTCGACTGGCGATTTGCTGCGCGAGCAGGTGCGCGCGCACACCGCGCTCGGCCGGCAAGCCAAGGCGGTGATGGAGGCCGGGAAGCTGGTCTCCGACGCGCTGGTATTGGGGATGCTGGAAGCGCGGTTGGCCGAAGCCGATACCGCTGCGGGCTTCATTCTCGATGGCTATCCGCGCAACCTGGTGCAAGCTGCGGCGCTGGATGCCCTGCTGGCGCGGATCGAGCAACCGCTGGACCTGGTGGTGTTGATCGATGTGCCCAACGAGTTGATCGTGACCCGATTGGCCGGGCGCGCCGCCGAAGAGGGTCGTCAGGACGACACCCCGGAAACGGTGCGCGCGCGTTTGCAAATCTATGCCGAGCAGACCGCGCCGGTGATCGAGTTTTATCGGCGCGGCAACCGGCTGGTGGTGGTCGATGGCGTCGGCGACATGGCGGCGGTATCGGCGCGCATTCTGGCCGCGTTGCGGATTTTATGAATGGTCAGCCGCGCGGTCCGCGTTCGATCTCGAAGCACCAGCCAGTGGCGGCGCCGGTCACCGTCACCAGGGTGTGACCGCGGCGAGCGCAGAACGCCGCGAGATCGACTCTGGACATCGGGTCGGTGGCCAGCAATTGAATGCGCCCGCCCGGTTTTTGCTGGGCAAGTCCGGCGCGCGCCAGCAGCACCGGCTGCGGACAGGCGAGGCCGCGGGCATCAATGATCGGTATCAACGGTGTTGGCTCGCTCACAATTTACGCTCGACGGCGACCGGGTTTGCGGTGGCGCTAGAGCGTATTCGGATTTTTACTTTCTCGCCATGGAGCAGCTTGTGGTGAACACGCTCTGGTCGCGCTATTTTGCCCTGTTGCGCTTTCGCGCCGGTCCGCAGGATCTGCCGTACGCGCCGTCGCTGTTGCTGTTGCTGCTGGTCCTCGCCTGCGCCCTGGACATTTTTGGCAGCAGCCAAATCATTGGACAAGATAGCCAGGCGCTGTGGATCTTGTTGCGCGTGCTGATCGGCATGGCTTTACTCTGGGCCTTGTTGCAAAGTGCTGGGCGCGGCAGTCGCTTCGTCCAAACGGCGAGCGCGCTGACCGTGGTCGGTCTGGTGGTGACGCTGCTGACGTTGCCGCTGTTGTGGCTGGTCTGGCCGCTGCCATCGGATCCGCAGGCACTGAGCGGCGCCCAGGCTGGCCTGATGTTTTTGACCCTGCCAGCACTGGTCTGGTTTATGAGCATTCGTGCGTTCATTCTTCGGCAGGCCTTGGAGAACCACTGGCTCGTGGCGTTTTTTCTGGCCTTTGCGTTGTTGGTGGCGGAAACCGCGATCACCATTTCGCTCCAGCAGATGCTGCAATGAAACTACATATTCTCGGTATCTGCGGCACCTTCATGGGCGGACTGGCGGCGTTGGCGCGCGAGCTCGGCGATCAAGTCGAGGGTTCCGACGAAAACGTCTACCCACCGATGAGCGAGCAACTCGCGGCGCTGGGGATTGGCCTGCAATCCGGTTACCGCGCCGAATATCTGCGGGGCGACCTGGATCAGGTCTTGGTCGGCAATGCCACCAGTCGCGGCAATCCCGCCGTCGAAGCGATGCTCAATCGACGCCTGCGCTATGTCTCCGGCCCACAGTGGTTGAGCGAACGCGTGTTGCCCGGTCGCCGCGTGCTCGCGGTTGCGGGCACCCACGGCAAGACCACGACCACCAGTTTGCTGGCTTATCTGCTCGATGCCAACGGCCAGCAACCCGGGTTTTTGGTGGGCGGTGTGCCGGAGAATTTTGCGGTCTCGGCGCGCCTGGGCAGCGGCCCGGCTTTTGTCGTCGAAGCCGACGAATACGACACCGCGTTTTTCGACAAGCGTTCGAAGTTTGTTCACTACCGACCCGAAGTCGCCATCTTGAACAATCTGGAGTTCGACCACGCCGATATTTTTGACAACGTGGCAGCGATCCAGAAGCAGTTCCATCACCTGGTGCGCACCGTTCCGGGCAATGGTCGGCTGATCGTCAATGGCGAAGACGCGCATTTGCGCGAGGTGCTGGCGATGGGTTGCTGGACGCCGGTCGAGCGCTTCGCCATTTGTGCCGATAGCGGGCCATTGGCCGAGATCGAATGGCAGGCGCGCCTGCTCGCCGCCGATGGTTCGCGGTTTGAGTTGATCCGCCGCGGTCAGTCGCTGGGCGCGCTGACTTGGTCGCTATGCGGCCGCCACAACGTGATGAATGCACTGGCGGCGATCGCCGCTGCCGAAGTGCTCGGGGTGAGCGCCAGCGATTGCGCACGCGTACTCGGCGGTTTTCAAAGCGCCAAGCGACGCATGGAATGCATTGGCGAGCACCACGGTGTCACCGTTTACGATGACTTCGCCCACCATCCGACGGCGATTGCCACCACTTTGGCGGGCCTGCGGGCGCGGGTGGGCGTCGGCCGAATCCTGGTGGCGCTGGAGCCACGCTCCCATTCGATGCGGCTTGGGGTCCACGCCGCGCTGTTGGCACCGGCGCTGGCCGCTGCGGACCATGTGGTTTTTCTCAAACGCCCCGAGTTGGTCTGGGACACCGCGCCGGTGATCGCCGGTTTGTCTGGCCGTGGTGAAAGCGCGGCCTCGGTCGATGCCTTGCTGCAACGCTTGCACGCCTTGGCAGGCACCGGCGATAGCGTGGTGTTTATGTCCAACGGTGGCTTTGAGAATGCCCCGCGGCGATTTTTCAACGATTAAGGCGTCGCCCAGAAATCGAATCGCCCGGCGGGCGGTGAACGGCGGCGCTCAAGCGTTGCGCAGGCGTCGGGCAATCGCCGGGCGCGACGCATAGGCGATCAACGCGCCAGAGACGAAGCCGACCAGATGGATCGGCCAGGCCAAGGCACCGGTTCCGGGTCCGACGATGACGAACAACCCCTGGATCAAGATCCACAATCCGATCAACGTCAGCGCCGGAATCCGCACGAACTCGATGAACAGCCCAAGCGGAATCACCAAGCCGAGACGGGCGCGTGGAAACAGCGTGATGTAGGCGCCGAGAATCGCCGACACGGCGCCACTGGAGCCAATGATCGGTGCCGACAGTTGCGGGTAGACGTAGGCGCCGGCCAGATTGGCCAGCGCGCCGCAAACCAGCATCAGGAAAAAAAATCGCAGCGAACCGAGGCTCGGTTCGGCGGCGCTGCCGAAGATCAGCAGGAACACCAGATTGCCGAGCAGGTGTGGCCAATCGGCGTGCAAAAACAATCCGCTGAACAATTTGCCGATCTCGATCAGCCCAGCCCAGCCGGGCCCATGCAGGGCGCCAAACAGACGGGTAGGCACGGTGCCGAAGGCCAGCAGCAGGCTGCCTTTGCGGGTGCCAGTCAATTGGTTTTCGGCGATAAACAAAACGATGCCGATGGCTACTGCCAACATCGTCACCCAAGGGCGGACCGGCTTGTGGCGGCTGGCGATACGGACGAACACGGCTTTTAGCCACCGACCCGCGGCAACAGGAAGCGGAGGCTCCGATATTCGAGTACCGCGCCTTCGGGCCGGATTTCGCGCACCCACAATTGGTTGCCCAGGACGCCGTCTTCATTGACCCGTTGGCCATCGATAATCACAAAGCGACGGGCGCTATCGCGATGGTAGACGTGCATGCTCATGCGCAACGCTGGCAGGCCTTGGCGTTGGCCCAGGGTGAGATCGTAGATCAGTGGGATGGCAGCTGCCCCGGTGGCATCGATGGGGCTGGCCGGGGCGCTGGCAGTGCCCGCCGCCGGCGCGGTCGGCGGCAGCGGCGTGGCCGCGTTGGCGGTCGGTTCGGCTGCCGTTGCCGCCGGTTGGTGCTCGGCTGGAGCAGTCGCTGGGGTTGCCGGGCGGTCGGATTTTTCCGGGTTGCTGGCGGCGGCGAATGGCTGCGGCGGTGGCGTCGGCACAGTGAGCCGATCCGCTTTATTGAAAGTGCTGGCGGCCGGGTCGCCGACGGTAGGCAGCGCTTGCGGCGCTGGCAGCGGTAGCGGCGCTGCCGAAGGCTTGGCTGGGCGATGGTCGGTAGCGACTACCACTTGGGGTTCAGCGGCGTGGTGCTGCGGTTTCTTGGCGCCGGCAGCGAGTGTCTGCGGGCGGACCAGTATGCCGTGATCGGTCGGGTTGGCTGGTGTTGGCGGCTTGATCGGTCCGGGCGAAGGCGCGCCTTTGGAAGTGGAAACCAGGTCATCATCGGCCTCCGCCAGGCGGCTGCCGCCGAGCAGATCGCGGTTGTGCCAGGCCGCTGCCGCCACCACCAGGACCAACACCAGCACCGCCCAGCCGATCGAGCGGGTTTCGGTTTTCGGCGACCACACCGGCAGCGTGCCCAAGTGCGGCGTCTCGCCGAGGTGGCGTTCGGCTTCGGATTTTTTCAGTGC
>PEUI01000012.1 GCA_002785585.1 Lysobacterales bacterium CG02_land_8_20_14_3_00_62_12 | reverse complement strand
GTAGCCGATCTTGGTGGCGTCTGCCTTGATCCAAGCGTCGGGCGTGTAGGGCAATACCTCGCGGCGGATGAAGGCTTCGATGCCGCCGTCTTCGAGCAGCGGCACCTGCTCGGTGTCGCGCAGATCGGCGTCGGGCTCGTATTCAACGACGGCGGGCTTGCCGGCCAAGGTCGCCTCGAACAGACCGCACAGCGGGTCGGCCTTGGCCTCGCCGCCTGCCTGTCGCTTGGCTCCGGCAGACAGGGGCTTGTGCACCTTGGCAATGACCGGCGGCGCGGTCTCGACACGCCAGCTCAC
The DNA here is from genome assembly GCA_002785585.1 of Lysobacterales bacterium CG02_land_8_20_14_3_00_62_12. GTDB lineage: Bacteria > Pseudomonadota > Gammaproteobacteria > Xanthomonadales > Ahniellaceae > 0-14-3-00-62-12. The sequence continues at coordinate 985 of PEUI01000012.1, read as the reverse complement.
AGCTTTGAGAATCTGCTTCAGGTCGGCGGCGCCGAGTTTGATGTCGGCCTGCTTGAGCGCGCCGTCCACGCGGTCGCGAAAGACATTGTGGTCTTCGAACAGCGTGTCGCCCAGCGCGGCCCTCAGTTTCGTGGTGACTTCAACCAGGCGGCCGTCGCGCTCCCAGGTCTTGGGGTCGAGCAGCTTCTTGCGCTTCTTCTCGGGCAGGCCCTTCTTGGTGCTGCCGCCCTCCTCGTCGTCGCTTTCGTCGTCGTCGTTGCCCCAGTCGGCCAGACGCTGCTCCAGCGCGGCGGAGACCTTGGCGAAGCGGGCGAAGATGTCGTCGCCGAACTCCTCGTACAAAGCCGCGCGAATGTCCTCGTCACCCGACGTAAATCGCAGCGTTTCGATGGCCTTGCGCGTGAGCTGGCTGTGCAGGCGCAACGGGCGCTCGACCGTCACCTTCCAATAGCCGAAGGCGGCGTTGGGGAAGATCTTGGACTCGGGCGTTTCCTTGAAGTCGAGGAAGCTGCGGCTGATGCGCTCGATGTCCGCGGGCGAAAGCTCGCAGTTTTTCTTGCCAAGATTCTTGCGCAGCGGCTTGAACCACTGGCTGGCGTCAATCAGTTGCACCCGGCCTTGGCGATGCGCGGGCTTGCGGTTCGACAGCACCCAGATGTAGGTGGCGATGCCGGTGTTGTAGAACAGGTTGAGCGGCAGCGCGACGATGGCTTCGAGCCAGTCGTTCTCGATCAACCAGCGGCGGATGTTGCTCTCTCCCTGGCCGGCGTCGCCGGTGAACAGCGACGAGCCATTGTGCACCTCGGCGATGCGGCTGCCGAGTGCGGACTTGGCATTCATCTTCGACGCCATGTTGGCGAGAAACAGCATCTGCCCGTCGCTGGAACGGGTGACGAGCGACAACTCCTCGCCTGCCTGCGCCGAACCTTCGGCAGGCAGGCCCTTAAGCATCACCTTGAAACGCGGGTCGCGCATGCCGTCCTTG
>PEUI01000105.1 GCA_002785585.1 Lysobacterales bacterium CG02_land_8_20_14_3_00_62_12 | reverse complement strand
CGCCCATCCATGGGCTCGTCGCCCATCCCTGGGCTCGTCGGCCGCCGGTTCCCGACGCGGCCTACCTCGCCCATCCCTGGGCTCGTCGGCCATCCCTGGGCTTGTCGGCCGCCGGTTCGATACCGTGGCGCAGCACGTTCAGCGTGCCGAGCCGATCGCGCAAGCGGGCGAGCAGGGTTTCACCGACCTTGGCGCCGTGGTTCTTGGTCAGGGTTTCCCAGGCTTTGGGTTGCGTGGCCTGCACCCAGGCCAACACATCCGCAGGAAACAGTGTCAGCGCCCGGTCATAAGTTTGCCGCATCACCCTCGGCATACCGCCAGCCGTGGTCGGCGAGGTGCTCGCAAATCTCGGTCTCGAAACTGATTTCCTTGTGCAGGTTCATGCCTCAAAATTGACCTTGGGCAGATTCATTTATACGGTAGCGGTTCGTGCTGCAGCGTCGGCACGGACGCAAATTCGGGATCCTTGTGCACCAGCACCGCATCGCGCTGCAAGGCGGTGGCCGCGATCCATGCGTCACCCAGCGACATCGGGTAACGCGCCTTCAGGCTCGCGGCCAGCTCCAGCAGCGCGGGAGTTTCATGCACCCAAATGACGGGCAGGGCTTGGCACGCGGCGTAGGCGGCGCGCCCGGCGGCTTCACCCTCGGTTTTCCACACGCGGTACAGCACTTCCATCAGCGACATGAAACATGCGAACACTGCAACGCCCGGCAGCGCCGGCGTTTCAGGCTCCAGCGCCAGCGTCAGCAACCCGGCCACGCGCTCGCTTCCGGCCTCGTTGTAATGCAGCGTCAGCAGGGCCGACGTGTCCAGCACATAGCGGGGCATGGTTTTTCGGATTTATTTGCTGTTTGCCTTGCGCCGGGTCTTGCGCGTCGGTTCCTTGCGCGTCTCGGCCCGGCGATCGGCTTGTCGATCCTGCAGCAACTGTGCGACCGAACCGCCGCGTCCCGCCCCGCGAAAGTTTGCGATGGCGGCGAGCCCCGCCTGTCTGGCGGCGTCGGCGCCAAGGCCATACCGCTGCGCTTGCGCCGCCTGCGGCGTCATCAACACCGCCACCATGCGCCCGTGCCGGGTGATGGTGACCGGCTCGCGCTGGACCGTGTCAAGCAACTGGCCAAAACGGTTTTGGGCTTCCACCGAGGTAACGGTGATCATGATTGCGCTCCTTGAAAACTAGCCAAGTTGTACAGTATGGCTACAACGGATGGTT
>PEUI01000241.1:176-6074 GCA_002785585.1 Lysobacterales bacterium CG02_land_8_20_14_3_00_62_12 | reverse complement strand
GCAGGACTTTCGTTCGCCTGCAAGGCGCACAAAGTGGAGCATAGTCGGACTATGTGACGCTTTGTGCAACGACGCAGGCGGGCGATAAGGATCAGCAAGATGGGTAAGTTATTTCTGCGCGACGCCTAAGCAGCCCGAAGGTGAACTTGAACAGAATTGACGCCAGCGGCTAACCGACGCAGACCCGATCAGCGGCAATAACAGTCAGTGATAGCCGAGAATAGCACGCTGTAAAAAGTCACTGGTGTTGGTACCAATGTTGGCCAGGCCCTTGAGTTCCAGCTCCAGCGAGATGCCGGTGCTCAGGTTGCCTTCCAGATTGCGCACGAAGCGGCGGCCGAGCAGGCGCACGGCGTAACAGCAGCTGTCGTACTCAAATCCACCAAAGGCTTCCAGCAGTTTGTGATCACGCCAACTCTGGTTGTGCCGCAGCACCAGTTTCCAGCGCGGATTGAGCGGTATCGCCGCCGAAAAATCGGTTTGTTCGAGCTCGCCAAAGCGATAGCGATAGGCAGCGTTAACGACACCCGTACCGGCAAACCGATACTGCGCCGCAAACGTTCCCAACGTCGTCTGACGAATTTCCGGATCCCACTGCTGCGACACGTTCAGCGTCCAATCGTCGGACAGCGATACCCCCAATTCGGCGACATAAGCCGACCCGGCACTGCTGCGGGTCGGTTGCCCGGGCAGCACCACGTCGGGTTTGCTGAAATACAAGACCTGACCGAAGCTGGCGCGCAAACGCTCGCGGCCGCCCTGGTCTTGCACCCGCGAGGTCAAGGCCAAGGTCACTTGGCTGGCATCGGTTTGCCGATCAGCGCCGCTGAAGTTGTTTTCGCGAAACAACTGGGCAAAACTGAAGGTGAGTTCCTGGGTGTCGAACACCGGCAGGTCGTCCTGATTGCGATAGGGAACCTGCAACGCAAACAGCCGCGGCTCCAACGTCTGCGTCCAGCCCCGGCTGCCGACCGGGCGATCAAACAACAACCCGGCATCCAGACTGACAATCGGCAATTGCCGCTGCGGATTTTGGTTGCCCGACCGATTCAGTTGATAGCTGGTACTGCGGTAGGCCAGCCGCGGACGCAGAAACCAACTGGCGCCGGCCAATGGCCAGGTGGCCCAAGGCGTTACATCGAGGCGCGCGCCATCGCTGAAATCGCCTTTGCTGAAGCTCACAAACTCGGCATCGGCGCCCAGCACCGGCCCCGAATAATTGGTAGTTGCCGCACTGCCGACGATACGTGGCAAGCGGTTGAAGGGAGTAGCCGCGCGGGCAAAACGCGGATCGGTGACCAAAAATCGATCCGCCCCGAAGCTCAACGACCAGGCGCGGCCACGTCCACTCATATACAGCGAGGACGGCAGCAGACTGGTGGATACCGCCGCCAAAGAATTGCCGAAGTCTTCGAAATAACGATCATCCGAGACATCGCGCAGGTCGGCATTCATCCACCAATGATTGCCAAAGCGCTGACGATGTTTCAAGTCTACCCAATAGCGCTGATCGGGGCTGGTGCTGCCGCTGCCGCTGCTGCTGCGGCCATGGTCACTGGGCAGGTAATCAAAATTGGTCTCGCCGGAGTAGTCGCGGTCAAGATAACGAAACTCACCACCGAGCATCAGGCCACGTTCGGTCAGCAAGCGCGGCCGCACGGTGGCATCGTAGTTGGGTGCCAGATTCAGGTACACCGGCAGCGTCAACTCAAAGCCAGCATTGCTGGAGTTGCCAATCGACGGCGGCAGCAGGCCGCTCTTGCGCCGCCCATCAATCGAAAAACTGAGCACCGGCAGATAAAACACCGGCACCGATCCCAGGTGCAGCGTTGCGTGCCGAGCGCTACCACGACCCTTGTCGTGGTTCAGCGTCAACTGACGAGCATGCACGCTCCACGCCGCGTGCTCGGGGTCGCAACCGGTGAACGAAGCCCGGTACAAATGCGTCACGTCATCGCTGGCCAGGGTGACATAGTCGGCGCGGCCATTGCCTTTGCCGCTGCGCAACTGAAATTTCACCCGATCGAAGCGACTGTCGCCGTCTTCGCGCCAATAGCCATGATCGGCGGTTCCGAGCAGATCCTTATCCTGAAAGCGCAGCGGCACTTTAATCGTGACCTGGCCCTGGTTGCCGTCGTACTGAAGTTTTTCGGTCCACAAATGCTGATCGGCACGTTGGAACGCGACCGCCCCCTCGGCCTGGTACACATTTTCCGAAACGATGGCGAAGTTTTCCGCATCCAGATAAGCATCGACCAGCTCGCGTGGCGTGGACAGCACCCCAACGGCATCGGCCGCTGCCGCAAACATCGGTGCCGCGCACGCCGGACACGCCACCGCCACCGGGCACACCGCCTGGGCAAACGCCAGACTGGGCGCCGCCAACGCCAGCACGATGATCGGGGCGAGCAGTCGGCGATGGCGCGCGACCCGCGCCGCCCAGCAACCACGCCGCACCCCGAGCCACGCGGAATCGTGCGACAAAAAGCGCCAAAGCAACGGCCTCGGCTGGATCAAATCGGTGCTACGGGTCGGGTTCATCGCGCTAGTGTGTCCGAAGTGCGCGGTCGCCTGCAATCACTGCAGTTTTTTTGCCATCGCCATACCCAGCCTGGTGGCCTTCCCGGCGCCCCGAGAAAGCCCGCGTAGCCCGGATGCTGAGCTGCGCGCTTGCAACCACGGCGCGGGTCAATCCCGGAACGGCTTATTCGAAGCCATCGGTGAACAGTAGATTGAGGACGTTGAAATCCACCGTCAGAAACACATCGGAGACAGCGTTGGTATCGCCGGTGACCAGATCCGTCGCCGTCGAATCGAAGACGACGCTGTTGCCGTCGCTGCTCAGATCCAGGTAGCTGCCCGAAGTATTGTTGCCATTGGGATTGACCAGGGCCGTGCTCAGCCGATAGAAAAACCCGCCACGATACAGATAGGCCTGTTGGGCAACGCCAACCTCGGTACTGGCGCACTGCATGACCAGCGCGCCGTCATCGGCGACCCGCGGTTCTTCGCAGATGGTGCTCTGCGGCGGCACCGGCAGGCTGCTCAGGGTATTGGTCTGGCGATCCCTCATGAAAACATGGCTGCCGCTGACCGCGCCGCAATTATTGGCAAACGAGCGAAACACCACATAGCGACCATTCGGTGAAATCGCCGCCTGATCCGATGAGCCGACGAAAGCCGCACCACCGTTGCACTGGCTGATCAGACTGGTGGTGCCGGCGCTGCGGTCGCGCAGGAATACGTCTTCCAGGTTGCCAGGATTGGCGCCCGCAATCGCCGCATCGGCGGCGAATACGACATAGCGGCCGTCGCTGGAAATGGCGTGGTTGGAGAGCGCTCGGCTCGGCCCGCTGATCGGCGTCTCGTTGGAATCAACACTGATCCGCTCGGTCGCACCGGCCAGGTTATCGGCGTCGGCCAGAAAAATATCTGGCGCGTTGTTGCTATCGCCCACCACCAAATTGGAAGCATCGGAAAAGAACACGATATAGCGGCCATCAGCGGAAATCGACGCGAAGCGCGATTGCTCGTTCGGTGCCACCCCGCCGAGACCGCGGCTGACCAGAAAAGTGTCGAAGCCGACTTCGCCCTGCGGCAACGGAAATGCCTCGCTCACAAAGACATCGGTGAACGGCGAACCGCCGCCAAAATTGCTGGACAGGCTCTCGAAAGCGACGCGGTTGCCACCGGCCGAAGCCGAGGGGGCAAAACTGTTGCCGTTGCCCAATCCAGTCATCGCCAAAACCACGGTATTGGCCGGTGGCGTGGCAGCACTCAAGTCGTAGCGAAACAGGTTCAAGCCGCCATTGTTCGACGCACCGAGATTGCCGGCATCCGATACAAAATAAATATAGCGACCGTCTCCAGACAAGGCCGGGTCGCGCACCGTGCCATTGGCTTGGGCGTCGGTGAGCGGATTGGTGATGCGCCCGATCAACACCGGCTGAGCGAACAGGCTGGGCGCAAATACCAGCGCGGTGAGAGCGACGAGCAACAGCTGGGCAATGCGCAACATGACGTGGTCTCCATATGATCGTTGTCCAGGTATACGCAATTTCGGGTCCGCGTTTGTCAGCGCGGGCCAAAAGCGGCTTACCGGCCAGCGCAGGTGCCCGATCCGCGCCCAAACCCACACTTGCGCGACCACTCTGGCCACCTGCAAAGCTGCACGGAAAGCGCGTTTGAATTTCCGATACTTCCGTTGTACCTGCGTTCGTGTGAACACGATTCGAGCGCGGGCCCGCGCCGCTTCCGCCATTGTGTTCGGCGCTGTTGCCAAGCGCTGGCAAAGCGCCTTGCCTCGCCCCTCCGGTCGCGCACGCACAAGGACCCAACTTACAATCCCCAAAGCGACCCTCGCGCAGGCGGTTTAGTCCAACGTGGTCGGTCTGTCGCGCCGTGCGCCGCGCCGCAGATTTTGCTACGCTGGCCCGACAGATAAACGCTGATCGTTAGCTGTAATCCGAAACCTGAAAGGAGCACATCATGACCCGATTTTTCTCGCTCATTGCTATGGCAACTGTTGTTGCAGTTATTTCTTTTGCTGCCTCATGGGCAACCTCGCAACCAATATGGCTAACAGCTGTACTGATCAGCAGTGGCGTACTTGCCGCCGGTTTCGTGCAGAGCATGAGCAGAGGCTCGCTTTGGATCAACGATGCCGAAGACGGTACGCCTGTGCCGACCCTGGCGATACGCTTCACAATTGGAGCTTTAACTTTGGCATGCATGACAACTTCAATGCTCTGGTTTGCAGGACTGACAAACTCGTGACAGCTAACAATTCCTTAGGAGACTTCCAGTCAATACCGCGCGCTTGATGCTCTTGCCTTGAGCCAACAGCAGCCGAAGCCAACGGCGCCCGTTTCAGTCAACATCTTTCTGGCCAACGTCAAACGCGCGATCAGTGGCCGCTATCATGCGGTCAAACAGAAGCAGTACGCGCGCCGTTATTTGGGCGAAGCTAAAGTCACCGTTTTAATCGTCGTTTTGGGTTGCACGATATGCTGCCGCGATTGCTCCGCACGGTGATCGCCTGCCACCCTTGCGCCGAACCGCTTCTGCGTCAAGCAAGCCATTTTTTGAGCTGAGGATGGGCACTAATCAGGTCTCTTCTTGAACCACGGAATACACGGAATACACCGAATACGCGGAAGGAAAGGCAAGGAACGTGTTTTGCTTTTTCCGTGTATTCCGTGTGTTCCGTGGTCAATTCAATCGGGCGGGAACCGCAGCTTTGAAAAACTGCGCCCGGCCTGGATGGCGCGGCGCTCGATATCCGCTGCCGACTCAAGCCAGCCTTGCTGCTCCAGAAACAACAGGTAGGCGCGCGTGCTGATCTTGCGGCAGTTGTCCGGTAACAAAAAGCTGGTGCGGGCGATCTTGTGATCCTCGAACAGGAACACACCGGTTTGTTGCGGCTGATCCAGAGCGAAGTCGTTCATGGTTTCCTGGATCGCCAGTTCGCCGAGATCGGCGGTGCGGGCGGCGGCGGGGTTTGCTGCCAGCATTTGCTGGTGATGCTGGAAGGTGCGGGTTGTGCGCACCGATACCTGACCGGCGGCGGCCCACTGCGCCAGTTTCTCGCTGGTCGGCGTCTGGTTGCGCGTCACTTCGTGCAGCACCATATCGACCAGCACAATCGGCCAGCCGGGTTTGAACAAAAGGTCGAGCGCATCGGCATAGGCCAGCGTGATGAGCGGCCCGGCGTCGGGCAGCAGAGCGATGTTCGCGGCCATCGCGAGCGGCTCAGTTTGCCAGCGATTTCAGTTGATCGACCATGTCGTGCGTGACGGCCTCCGGCAATCGCGGCATCGGCAGGTGGGCTTGCGCCATCAACAGGAAGAGGTCTTCCGCGCTGTCGATCCCCAGCGCGTGCATGGCTGCGTCGCCCGC
>PEUI01000241.1:0-147 GCA_002785585.1 Lysobacterales bacterium CG02_land_8_20_14_3_00_62_12 | reverse complement strand
GCCGGTAATTCTGGTTACCTGTCGCTTCGGCCGCCTCGAAAGTTTCGACCAGATGGCGAAGCTCGGCGTTGAAGAGCGCGTTGACCGAGGTGTCGGTCTTGGCGGCAATGATTTTGGCGCGCTTGAGCAGATCACGATCAACCGCGC
>PEUI01000163.1:19791-19886 GCA_002785585.1 Lysobacterales bacterium CG02_land_8_20_14_3_00_62_12 | reverse complement strand
AGCAGACGGGGCAAAAGACCAGCAAGATGGCACCTTTAATGATTTACAACGCCTTAGTGGCGCCGATTACCCAAGGTGGCAACTTTGCACGTTAC
>PEUI01000163.1:0-19762 GCA_002785585.1 Lysobacterales bacterium CG02_land_8_20_14_3_00_62_12 | reverse complement strand
CGGCACCCAAACTCAGGGCGTGGTGTTGCTAACTGACGTACGCGTACTCGATCTGGCTTGCCGGGGGGCAACCTATCTTGAGTCGGCACCGACCAGCCTGGTCGATGATGTGCTCGCGCGCCTGCGCACCGTGCTGGACTGACACCGGGACCAACAAGCGCTGGCTCAATCCATCGGTGCCGTACTGGCGCCAATAGTCACTGCGCTTGATCAATTACATCGGCCAGCACGCAAACCTCAGCCCGCTTTCCCGGACAGCAACGCTTCAAAGTAGGCGATGGTTTTTTGCAAGCCTTGATCGAGCGCGATCTGCGGCTCCCAACCCAACTGCGCGCGCGCCTGGCTGATGTCGGGCTTGCGCTGGCGCGGATCGTCCGCCGGCAATGGCAAAAACTGGATGGTCGATTTCGAGCCCACCATGGCGATCACTTTCTCTGCCAATTCGCGAATGGTGAACTCGCCCGGATTCCCCAGATTCACCGGTCCGGTGAAGCCTTTGGGCGCGGCCATCAACTTGAGAAAACCTTCGATCAGGTCGTCCACGTAGCAAAATGATCGGGTCTGCTGGCCTTCGCCATAGATGGTGATCGGCGAGCCCTGGAGGGCCTGCACAATAAAATTGGAGACCACGCGACCGTCGTTTGGGTGCATGCGCGGACCATAGGTATTGAAGATGCGCGCCACTTTGATGTCGACGTCGTGCTGCCGTTGGTAATCAAAGAACAGCGTTTCGGCGCAGCGCTTGCCTTCGTCATAGCAGGAGCGCGGGCCGATGCAATTGACGTTGCCCCAGTATTGCTCCGGCTGCGGATGGATGCTCGGGTCACCGTAAACTTCGCTGGTCGAAGCCTGCAAAATCCGGCAGCGCAGGCGCTTGGCCAGTCCGAGCATATTGATCGCGCCGATGACACTGGTCTTGGTGGTTTGCACCGGATCGTGTTGGTAGTGCACCGGCGATGCCGGGCACGCCAGATTCCAGATTTCATCGACTTCGACGTAGAGCGGAAAGGTGACATCGTGGCGCAGGAACTCGAAGCGCGGGTGCGCCAGCAGGTGCGCAATGTTGCGTTTGCTACCGGTAAACAGATTGTCCACACACAAGACTTCATGGCCACAGGCCAGCAAACGCTCGCACAGGTGGGAGCCGACAAAACCAGCGCCACCGGTGACCAGAACGCAGCGGGTCGAATCATAGTTGCGCATCGTGCGACACTCCGTTGTTGGTGATAGGTAGACAGTGCCGTCGGCGCGAAGCGAATCCGCCGGTATCAGCCGCGACGGACCGAACGACCCCGGCCGATGCCGTAGTAAGCAATACCCGCGGCCTCCACCACTTTGGGATCAAAAATATTGCGCCCATCAAAGATGGCCGGCGTCGTCAGCGCCGCTTTCAAGGCGGCAAAATTGGGGCTCCAAAACTGCTTCCACTCGGTGACCACCACCAGTGCATCGGCGCCGCGCACGGCAGCCATGGCGTCGCTGCACAAGACCAGATCGGCGCGCTCACCAAACAATTTTGCTGCGGCCTTGCCGGCCTCGGGATCAAACGCCTGCACGCGTGCGCCGGCCGCCCACAACTGCTGCAACAAAATGCTCGCCGGGGCTTCGCGCAAGTCATCCGTATTCGGCTTGAACGCCAAGCCCCAAACCGCGATGGTACGGTCGGCCAACTGTCCAGCGAAATGCCCGGACAGGAGTTCGAACAAGCGATGTTTCTGCGCCGCGTTGACGGCGCCCACCGCGTTCAACAAATTGGGCACGTAACCATGCTGACGGGCAGTTTGCTCGAGCGCCGACACGTCTTTGGGAAAGCACGAGCCGCCATAGCCGACACCCGGATAAATGAAAGCGTAACCAATGCGCGGGTCGGAGCCGATGCCAAGCCGCACCTGCTCGATATCCGCACCGACGTGCTCGGCAATATTGGCGATCTCATTCATGAAGCTGATCTTGGTCGCAAGCATGGCGTTGGCGGCGTATTTGGTCAGCTCGGCCGATCGCAGATCCATCAATACCAAGCGTTCGTGGTTGCGATGAAACGGCGCGTACAGCTTCTTCAATCGTTCTACCGCCGGCACGCTATCGCTGCCGATGACGATCCGATCCGGACGCATGCAGTCCTTGACGGCATCGCCTTCTTTCAAGAATTCCGGATTGGAAACCACGTCGTAACCGGGGCACTGGCTGCGGTGCTGCATCGCCTCGGCGATCACCGATCGCACCCGCTCGGCGGTGCCCACCGGTACCGTCGATTTATTGACGATCACCGCGTAATGGTCGAGATGCTCACCCACCGTGCGCGCCACCGTCAACACATGCGAAAGATCGGCGCTGCCGTCCTCGCCCGGCGGCGTGCCGACGGCGATAAACACGCACTCCGCAGCGACCAGCGCCGCCGCCGCATCGGTGGTGAATTGCAGCCGACCAGCGCGCAGATTGGCAAGGACCATTTCCTCCAGGCCGGGCTCGAAGATCGGCACCTGGCCTTGGCCCAGCGCAGCAATCTTGGCCACATCGACATCGACGCAAATCACCTGGTTGCCGACTTCGGCGAGACAGGTGCCGGTGACCAGACCCACATACCCGGTACCAAAAATCGTGACATGCATGGCTTGGTTTTCAATCCCTGGAAAAAAATAACCCGCGCCAGCATGGACGCGGGATTTTGCAAGAAAAACGCTCGCTCAATTCGGGCTGGCGATCTCGCCACCACGATGCGGATCGACGACCGGTTCGTCGTTGCGCGGCTCGCCGGGGATTTCGCCAATGCGCGGTCCGACCAAGGGCACCGGCGCACGCAATTCGCGCAAGGCCGCATAAACATCGGCCTGGCAGCTACCGGCGGTACGCACTGTGAGCCGCTTCAGCACGACCGCATCGACCCCCTCGCCCGCCAAATCGCTGCTGACCAAAGCGGATTGGTCTTTGACCGCATCCGGCGCGGTATCGGAAGCCAGCAACCAGCGCTGGCTGCGAACCAGATCGCCGCTCAGCGCGATCACCTGACTGGGTTCGCGCCCACCGTCACGATAGACCTCGATCAGATAGCCCTGGTCCGCCAGATCCACGGTGGCACCGGTGTGGTTGTACAACTCGACGGCGCGCCAGACTGGCGCATCAGCGGTTTCGCGTCGGGCTTCGTAATCGGCAATCACCAGATCGGTGGTGGCCACCGCACAGCTCGGCCGAAAGACGCCACCGGTTGGCGCTCCGGGCTGAAACGGCTGCAACGAAAAATCATCGGCGATTTCGGGATCACCGTCACAGGCATCGTCCTGACGCGCCAATGACAGCGGTACGGTGGCCAACGGCGATTGCCAAGCAGCAACGCTGACTGCCTCCGGGCGCACCTGACCGACACTATCGGCATTGTTCAACTTGCCTACCGCGTCATCGCTGACCTGCTGCTGGCGCCAGTCTTCCGATTTCGCGCCGAGCCCGTTGAGGGTACCGGCCACGGTGACTTCGGCGCAGCCGCAGCCACTGTTGGCCAGACCACGACGCAGCACCACCGCCTCGCTCGGTTGCAGCAGGTTGGACGACACCAGCATGTCGGCCCGGGCCCGCAAGGCGCTGCTCGCGGTATCGCCCGCCAACACGTACAAGCCATGCGCTGCCACTGTGCCGGCCAAACCGATCCGCCGACCCGGCTCGACGACACCGGGAAAATACATCTCAAACTGATAGTTTTCGTCCGCCAGATTCACCGCGTGGTCGTTGCCGTTGAACAACACCAGAGCGCGCTCACTGCCCGCGGCCACATAACTGTCGATCAGCAAACGGTCATCGCGGCTGGTCGGGTCTGGCGTCGACTCGGCATCGGCGGCCACCGGCGCGGTCGAAGCCGCTTTTTGGTCGCAATCCGGATCGCGGCTGGTCGGCGGAATGGCCACATCCACGTTGGCGGCTTGCCAACGCTGGGTGAAATCAAAATCATCGTCCGGATTGGTATCGGCATCGCAGCGCTTGTCGGCGCGGCGCGTCAGGCTACCGCCCGCCGCCGCCACCGGACCGCTGATGTTGCCGATCTTGCCGAGCGAATCGACGACGCCACCGGCGCGCCGATTGGCCACCAGCGCCGCACCCAGAATCTGTTCCGCGTGATCCGGCACCGCCATCGCTGCCGCCTGCGCCGCCGCGCCACTGCAACCACATAGATTTTCGATGGCGACCGGCAGACCGCGGTGCTCGATGCGGACACGACTGGCCAGCCGTGCCGCCGACCAAAGATTTTCGCCGCCACAGGGGCAGCGCGGATTGATCGCGGCGGCCTGCACCAAGTCGGCAACCCGCGCCGGCGCCAGCGTGCTGGCGGCCTGCACCGACTCAAACACCGCATCGCATTGCGCATAGGCATCGATCACCGCCTGCACCGAATGCGCCGGATCGACGGCCGCGCCGATCAAGCCACGGGTGGCATCGGCGGCGGAAGCATTTGCCGCTTTGGCATGTTGCGCATTATCCAGGGTCGAGTCGCCGGGATCGAACCAGTCCGGCACCGCCGCAACGGCGGTGGCCGAAATCAGCACGCCGAGCAAGGGCAATGCGCGCAGCATCCACCGTTTCATGGGCATTGCTCGGTTCACCGTCGAAAAATAGTTTGTCATAAAAACACCCCGCGTCGCCGAACCCAATTTCTGGTCATTCCATCCTGCCGGATTCAGGTCACCCAAACTACCGAAAATCTCGGTAAGGGCGTGCTCAATCCTGCCGTTGATGCCGCATCCATCCGTGCTGCAAAGCTACCATTCAACGCCGAGGCCAAGGGGCTGCGCTGCATCGAACCACCGCAGGTCAACCCATTGGGCGTGATCGATTGCGCCTTGGCCGACAGCATTGCCGGTCAGTTTAGTGCAGACTTCTCGGCAACGGTCGGGTTCTGGCCAACCGTTGCCCAACTTCTGCCGCCGACACCAACGCAGCCGAGACTAGCCCGAAGTGATGACCGTCGCCACCGCCACCAGCGTCAAGCAATGTGTCGGCCATGCGGACTTTGCCGCGCTGCGGCTGGCACTCAGCCAGCACTGGCGATCACTTGACCGCGCGCAAGCCGAGCGACTCGGTGCCGTGGCCGTCAGCGAGGGCGTTGCCGCCCTGCTCTATGCACACGCCGACCAGCCTTCCGCCAGCGCCGATCACTGGCTGAAACCGGCGGCGCAAATGTTGGCATTGCGCGAACTGGCGCACCAGGCCGCGCTCAGTACCGTGTCGGCGCAATTGCTGAAACACTCCATCCCCTGCCTGCTGATCAAGGGCGAAGCCTTGGCTCGTAGCCTGTACAGCACCCCCGCCGTGCGCAGTCGCAGTGATATCGATCTGTGGGTCGATCACCAGCAGCTTGGACCGCTGCAATCGATCCTCTGCCAGCTCGGCTATCCGGCGGTAAAACAGATCGTTCAGCACTATGCGCGCTTTGAAGTGGTGCATGGCCAGGCGACCCCTTACCCGATCGGTTTTGATCTGCATGTGCGGCCTTTTTTTCGACCACGGCTGCTCGATGAGCGCCCGTTTGCCGCCGTTTGGCAAGACGCCAGTGTGCTGGCCGAACTACCCGGCCTGCGCGTACCCGCCGCCAGCGACAGTTTTCTGATTGCCGCCTTGCACCTGGCGCGCAATCCGCACAAGCGCTGGATCTGGCTGTACGACATCGACCAATTCTGCCAACGCGAACCGGCGGCGGTGCAGCGCGCCGGTCAACAATCGGTGGATTGGGGTTATGCCGCACTGGTCGCCGATGCTTTGCGGCGCGCCGAACAAGTGTTCGGCACCACGCCGCCGCTGCCGCTGCCGCGCGCGGTCCGCTTCGAGCCCAGCGCCCAATTGCTGCGGCCGCAATCGCGACTGGCAGCGCTCGGGCGCGACCTGCGCTTGCTGCCGAACTGGCGGGCACGCGGGCAATTCCTCACCGAGCTGCCCGCGCGTCCGCGTTGACCACGCTTGGCCCAAGGTTCCCATCCGACGTTGGCTTTCAGCGTGCGAACCGGCGTAGCGACCAGGCAATCAGCAAGCCCGCCAGCAGCCAACCGACGACGCCTTCGACCAGGCCAGCCAGCACAAAATCACCGGGAAACCGGTACCAGTTCCACATGCCCACCATGTTGGTCAGCCAACCGAACACGCCGAGCAAAGTCACCAGCAGCACGCGCCGACCAAAACCTACTGCCGCAAACGACACCAGATACGCCGCCAGCAAGGCCGACAGCAGATTGGTCAGTGCTTCCTTGATGAGATTGCCGCTCATATCGTTCATCATGTCCAGACCCTGCGGTTGATAAACCACAAAGGCATACGGCAGCGCCAACGCCCGCGCACCAAAGGCTTTGGCCTGGGCTTTGTCTTCCCAGGCCGCTTTATCCATCGGCAACAGGTAGATACCCGCACCTTGCGGAAAATTGTCGTGCATGGTGGCGAGTACCGCCTCCTGCTGTGGCGCCGTTGCCTGGAGCAAACCGACATCGCCCAAAGGCAACAGCATATGTGCCACAAACCCCCAGAAAAACATCATCAAACCGCCCAGCAAACCGCCGATCATGATCGCTTTCATATGGTTCCTCCCCAGCGCGCGAACTTGTGCCGGGCGAGTTGAACACCATCGCTGAGCCAAGGCAAGCGGACCCTTGATCGGCGCGCTGGATCCGCCTCAGCGCTTCGCTTCGCGTTGCTGACGAATCTCGTCCAAACGCTGGCGAATGCGGATTTCCACCCCGGTGGCAAGCGGCTGGTAATACTGACGTTCGCCGACCGCATCCGGAAAACAGTGCTGGTCAAACGCAATGCCCCCAGCGACATCCGGATCGTATTGATAACCGTGGCCGTGGCCAAGTTGCTTTTGCAACCGCGTCGGCGCATTGCGCAAAGCCAGCGGCACCTCGGCCGAGCCGAATTGGCGGACATCCGCCTGTGCCGCTTGGTAGGCCACATACACCGCGTTGCTTTTCGGCGCCATCGCCAAATAGAGGGCGGCTTCGGCCAACGCCAAATCGCCCTCGGGACTGCCCATGCGATCGTAAGCATTCCAAGCCGCGATCACGCGCTCCACCGCTGCCGGATCGGCCAGACCAATGTCCTCCACCGCCATCCGCAACAACCGTCGCGCCAGATAGGCGGGATCACAACCACCGTCAAACATCCGTGCGATCCAATACAACGCCGCGTCCGCGTGCGAATTGCGCACCGATTTATGCAGCGCCGAAATCTGGTCGTAAAACGCATCGCCGCCCTTGTCGAACCGACGCACTCGATCGGCCAGCACCTGCAACAAAATATCGTCGTCGATGCGGCCATCACTGGCCAGCTCAGCGGCAATTTCCAGCAAGGTCAGAGCGCGGCGGACATCGCCATCGGCGGCATCCGCAATCTGCGCCAGCGCGGTCTGATCTACCGTCAGCACCAGCGTGCCCAGGCCACGCTCACGATCCACCAGTGCCCGTTCCAATGCCCGCACAATGTCAGCCGCAGCGACCGTGTCGAGCACATGCACACGACAGCGCGACAACAGCGCCGAGTTCAGTTCAAAACTCGGATTCTCGGTGGTGGCACCGACAAACAGGATGCTGCCCTTCTCAATTGGCGGCAGAAAAGCATCCTGCTGCGCCTTGTTGAAACGGTGCACTTCATCGACAAACAATACCGTGCGCTCACCTTGATCGAAGCGCACCACCGCCTCCGCCAGCACTGAACGAACTTCCGCAAGATTGCTCAATACCGCCGACAAAGCCACAAAATGCGCCTTGGCGTAGTGCGCCAGTACCCGGGCCAGCGACGTCTTGCCACAACCCGGCGGACCCCACAGGATCATCGAATGCACGTGCCCCGACTCGATCGCCAGCCGCAAAGCCGATCCCGCGGCCAGTAATCGCTCCTGTCCGACAAAATCATCCAGCAGCTGCGGCCGCATGCGCTCGGCCAAGGGTTTGAGCGCGGCCGACGCCGCCGATGTCAGCAAGTCGGCGGGTGAAGGGTGGTGGGTCTTGGCCATTCGACTTGCCATGCGCTCACGCGGAATCCAGACGCCGTCAGCCTACGCATCAAAATCAGGCGCTGGCGGGGTCAATTCTTGATGGGAAAAGTAGCCGCGTGCGCGACCGGTTCGCCGACTACATCCACCCCCGGCGGTGGCGTGAACTGAAACAGACTCGCGGCCTGCACCGGGTTGCGCTGCCAGTGACTGAACTGCCACTCGGTACGGTTGCCAAGCAAATCGACCAGCCGCATGCGCTGTGGCCCGTTGCCATCGAGCCCAATCAGCACTTGCTTGAAGGCCGGTTCCTTTGCTTTGGCAACCAACTCCAGCCACTCCAGCCCGGCGCTGGCAGGCGCCGCAGTGACCACGAAATCCCGATCCAGTTGCGACCGATCGATCAACACCGTCAGCGGGCTTTGCGCCTCTTCGGCGGACTGGTTGCGCACGGTGACCTGCTCCAGGTCCAGGTCATACACCCAAACATTGTCGCCATCGGCGATGATCCACTGCGGAAACGGATCGGCGTACTGCCAGCGAAATTGGCGCGGCGCGCGCAACGCCAAAGTACCGTGCGATTCCTCCTGAACCTCGCCGCTGGCACTCACCGTTTGCTGCACGAAGTCCCCGGACAACCCTTCCAATCCGCGCGAAAAGATTTCCAACCGATCCCGCGCGCTATCCGCCGCCCACGTCAGCGACGCCGCCGACCCAACCACCAGCAAGAGCCACATCCGCAACATGGAGTAATCCCTGAAAGTCCGAAGCCGTCAGTCTCGCCACTCAAGTCTGAATCTGCAATGAGCTTGCGCAAGCCGCCACGGGTCGCGCGTTCTGTACTGGTGGCGCCAGGGCGTCTTCGCGCCCCCATTCACGCTCTCACCGCGCAAGACTTTCCCGCAAGATCCCGCCAGAATGTGCCATTGTGGCGCGATCAGCGCTATTGCCAAAGTTCCTCGCATGTACGCCCTTGCCCGCCGCTTGTTGTTTGCCGTTGACGCCGAGACCGCGCATGGTTTGGGACTGCGCGCGATCGCTGCGGCTGATCGCTGCGGGTTGCGGTCGCTGCTCGCAGCACCGATCCCGGCACTGCCGCGACGCGTGTTGGGTATCGATTTTCCCAATCCGGTCGGGCTGGCGGCGGGGCTGGACAAGAATGGCGCTTATGTCGATGCGCTGGCGGCGCTGGGGTTTGGCTTTATCGAAGTCGGTACCACGACGCCACGCGCGCAGCCGGGCAATCCCAAGCCGCGGATGTTTCGGTTGCCAACGGCATCGGCGGTGATCAATCGTCTGGGTTTCAACAATGCCGGGGTCGATGCGCTGGTGCGCAATCTTGAGCGCGTCCGCTACAGCGGCCCGCTCGGGATCAATATCGGCAAGAACAAAGACACCCCGAACGCGCAGGCGGCGGCCGACTATTTGTGCTGTCTGCGCAAGGTTTATGCGCGTGCCAGTTACGTGACGGTGAATATTTCTTCGCCCAACACGCAAGGTCTGCGCGATCTGCAATCGGTGGAACTGCTGCGTGGGCTGGTCGCTAAACTGCACGCCGCCCGCGAACAACTGGCCACACAGCACCGCAAGCAGGTGCCGCTGCTGATCAAGATTGCGCCCGATCTGGACGAGCGCGCACTCGATGCGATGGCGCGGGTGTTGCTGGATAGCGGCATGGATGGCGTGATCTGCACCAACACCACGCTCGATCACACGGCGGTAGCCAATCTGGCGCATGGCAACGAAGCCGGCGGCTTGAGCGGTGGTCCGTTGTTGGCACCAGCAACCAAGGTGCTGACCGCGATGGCCGAGCGGCTTCAGGGAAAGCTGCCGCTGATCGGCGTCGGCGGCATTCTGCACGGCGCCGACGCCGCCGCCAAAATCGTCGCGGGTGCCAGTCTGGTGCAGTGCTATACCGGGCTGGTCTATCGCGGCCCGGATTTGATCGCTGAGTGTGTGCAGGCGATCCGTGCGCTGCCGCCGGGGCCGACCCATGGCTGACGCCGATACCAAGCTGGTTGCCGATGCCGATCTGACCCACTGCAACAGTTTGCGCGTGGCTGGCCGCGCGCGCTTTCTGGCAGCGCTGGCGAGCGCCTCGGCGGTGCCCGAATGGCTCGCTGATCCGCGCTTCGCCGGCCTGCCGGTGCTGGTCCTGGGGGCCGGCAGCAATGTGCTGTTGACCGGGGATTTTCCCGGTCTGGTGCTGCAACTCAAAACCGCCGACATCCGCCTGGTCGCCGATGACGGCGAGCGGGTCACGGTGCGCGCCGAGGCCGGTGTGTGCTGGCAGGATCTGGTGCAGTGGTCACTGGCACAGGGCTTGGTCGGGCTGGAGAACCTGTCGCTGATTCCGGGCAGTTGCGGCGCCGCGCCGATCCAGAATATCGGCGCTTACGGCGTCGAACTGTCCGATCATCTGGAAGCAGTCGAGGTTTGGGATCGGCAGCAGCAGCATTGGCACACGCTGCCGCGCGCCGACTGCGCATTGGCCTATCGCGATAGCTGCTTCAAGCGCCAACCCGGACGCTACATCGTGACCGCCATCCGCCTCCGCCTGGCCCGATCAGCAGCGCTGCACCTCGACTACGCTGGGCTCCGCGAAGAGCTGCTGGCGATGCAGGTTGCATCGGCCGATGCCGCAAGCGTTGCGCAAGCGGTGGTGCGGCTGCGGCAACGCAAACTGCCCGACCCGGCGCAGTTGCCGAATGCCGGCAGTTTTTTCAAAAATCCGTTGGTGACCAGCAGCGACGCCGCCGCGCTGGCCGCACGGCATCCGGCATTGCCGCAGTGGCCGCAGTCCGATGGCCGGGTCAAGCTCAGCGCCGCTTGGTTGATTGAACACATCGGCGGCAAAGGCTCGCGCCACGGCGACGCCGGTATCGCCCCCGGCCATGCCTTGGTGTTGGTCAACTACGGCCGGGCCAGCGGGCTTGAGTTGCTGGCCTTTGCGCGGTCGTTGCAGAATCGGGTCGAAGCCGCCTTTCAGGTCAGGCTGGAGCCCGAACCGGTCATTATTTAAGCGCGATTCCAAGGAACCCAGGCGGCGTATGCTGGTCCGACCGCCATGATCGTGGCAACACTTCCAAGGAGTACAACATGCAGACTTCCGCTAACCGGCCACGCCTTTGGTGGGCGCTGGCGCTGATCGTTGCCGTGGCTGGCGTCGGCTACGGCGTGTTCACTGGCTATCAGAAAAAGGCGGCACAACTGCCGGCATTGCCAACCGCAGCGCCGACCGGATTGGTCGCCACCGCCCCGCCGCCAAGTTATCCGGTGTCGGCGCCGAGCCAGGACGACGCGCCGGGCGTCGAACTCGCACTGCCCGATTACGATCAGAGCGACGCCGACGCATTGGCCACACTCGCCGAACTGCTTGGCAACGAAAATCTGCTGACCCTGTTCAAGCCCGACTATTTGATTGCCCGCATCGTGGCGACGGTGGATGCCCTACCCCGAAGCAAGCTGACCAGCGATATTTTGCCGGTGAAGTCGGTACCGGGCATGCTGCAAGTCAGCGTGGTGGCCGATCAAACCGTGCTCGCCGCCAGCAACAGCCAGCGTTATGCGGCGTATTTGCAGCACCTGGATAGCGTCGATAGCAAAGCCTTGATCCAGCAGTATCAGCGCTGGTATCCGCATTTTCAGCGCGCCTATCGGGAACTCGGTTATCCCGACGGTCACTTCAATGATCGGCTGGTGGCGGTGATCGATCATTTGCTGACGGCACCGACGCCGCCAGCGCCGATCGTGCTGGTGCATCCGCAGCATCACTGGCAATTCGACGATCCGGCGCTGGAATCGCTATCGGTCGGCCACAAGTTGCTGTTGCGCCTGGGACCGGAAAACGCCGCGCTGGTCAAAGCCCGGCTACGCGAATGGCGCGCTGGCATTATCAAGCTCGGCGCGTCGGCGGATTGATCCCGATGCCGAATGGCGAGCCCCGCATTTGCCAACGCACCGCCTTGAGCGGCGACACGCTAACCCCAAGCCGCGGCGGCTGCGTTTCTTTGCGCGGGCCGCAAACGGTGAGGCGATGGCAGTTGTCGGTGACATGACTTATCTGGACGCCAACGCTCCGGCTATGCCGCGTGCCGGGCATGGGTTACCCTCGCGGCCTATGCTTGATCGCCCGGACGAGGAACTGATGCTGGCCTACGCGCATGGCGAGACCCGCGCCTTCGAGGCCCTGTACGCGCGCCATCGCGGCACGCTGTATCGTTTTTTGCTGCGTAGTGTGGCGCGGCGCGATCTCGCCGATGAGCTGTTTCAGGATACCTGGACGCGCGTCATCGCCGCCCGCACGCGCTATCGGGTAGACGCCAAGTTCACCACCTGGCTGTTGCAGATCGCCCAACACCTGCTGATCGATGGCTATCGTCGGCAACGTCCAGAAGTGAATGGCGAATCCGCCGAGTTGGCGCTGCAGTTTGCCGCCGACGCCGCCGAAGATCGACCGGATCAGGTGCTCACCGAGTTCGAGCAAGCGCGCCGACTGCAACAGGCGCTGGCCGAATTACCCGACGACCAACGCAGTGCTTTTCTGTTGCGCGTCGAGAATGGCCTGGACATCGAAGCCATCGCCGAAGTCACCGGCGTCGGTCGCGAGACCGCCAAATCACGATTGCGCTACGCCTTGGAAAAACTACGACTGAGGCTGGCGCTGTGACTTCGCATCGTGCCGACCCCGACCTTGAGATCGAAGCGTTGCAACTCCAGCACGCGGCGCTGATCGAGCGCTATCGCGCCCTGCCCGCCGCCGAACCCGGCGCCCATCTGGACACCGCCATCCTCAAGCAAGCCGCCCTGGCCGTGCAGCGGCCGCCGCTGCGGCGGCGGCCGTGGCTAGTGCCGATGGCCAGCGCCGCTTCGCTGGTCGCCGCCGCCGGTATCGGTTGGCGCGTGCATCTGGCCAATACCGTCGAACCTTCCGCCGCGCCCCGTGCCGAACGCTATCAAGTCCTCGAAGTCGAACTCAACCCGCCGAGCGAACGCCAGCGCGCGGTTGAAACCACCGTGCTGCCGGTGCCCGCCGCCGAGTTGCCCAAACGTGTAGACGCCCCACGATCTGCTCCCGCCGCCGCGCCCAAGCCAGCGCCCGATTCACTCGAATCCATCGTCCAAAGCCCGGCCAAGGATCGCGGCATCGAGTTCGAACCGCACACCCAATCCGACCACGCCGGCATCGGCCAGCTACCCGAGCAACGCGTGCCGGCGGCGCCGCTTGCTGCGGAAGAAGACGATCTGGCAACCGGCCCAGCCGCTAGTCCGGTCACTGCTTTTCCGGCTGTGACCAACTCGGTGCAGTCGGCGGCGCCGTTGCCCGCCGGAAAGCTCGGCAAAACCGAAGCCAGTGGTGTCGGGCGCGAACTCGGCGCAAGCAATGGCGAGAAGGCTGATACTGAGTCGGCTCAGAAGCTGAGCGCGAGCGAATGGATCGGGAGAATTCGTGTGCTCATCCGCCAGCGCCGTCTGCACCAGGCGCGCAAAGAAATCCGCGCCTTGCAAATCGCCTACCCCGAGCTGATCCTGCCGACAGATATCGCTCGCTATCAACGCTAATCGGTGGCCAAGGAAGTCGTAGGTCGGATCAAGCGCCGCAGGCGCGAAGCGCTCTTCAACAGCGGAGCTGGTCATCCGACAAAGGGTGGAAGATTGCCGTGGTGTGGGGATTGTCGGCTCCGCCGCTGCGCGGCTTGAGCCGACCTACGGCTACGGCTAATTGGCGGCCGCGCACGCCGCGTTAGTTACCGGGCTGTGCGTTTCTTGGGCCGCCGCCTTTGTGCGACAATCACGCGCTGACAGACGCAGCACAACTAGTCGGCTGCGCGGGCTCAAACCCTGTAGACACCACAAACATCGCAGCGCCCGCCGTCGGTGTCCGCTGGCGCGACACCCTTGCACGCATCCACTCTCTGCCCAGCCTTGTTTCCATGTCCGATCCCACACCAGAATCCAGCCCAGCAACCAGCCCCCGCAGCGCTTTGCCCCTGCGCCACGTGCTGCCTTTCATCCGACCCTACTGGAAGTTGGTAGTTGGCTGGCTGCTGTTTCTGCTGTTGTCATCGGCCGCCACGCTCACCTTGCCGCTGGCGATCCGCGAGATGATCGACCACGGCTTCTCGGCCGTCGAAGCCAATGCCATCAATGGCTATTTTCTGGCCCTGTTCGGCGTTGCGACGGTGTTGTCATTTGCCACCGCCTTTCGCTTCTATTGCGCCACGTTGCTCGGCGAATCGGTAGTCGCCGATTTGCGGCGGGCGTTGTACACGCATTTGCTGTCGCTCGACGCTGCGTTTTTTGAACGCAGTCGTACCGGCGCGCTGCTGTCCCGGCTCACCGCCGACGCCGAACTGATCCAGGTCGTAGTCGGCTCGTCGGCGTCGATGGCACTGCGCAACGCGGTGATGTTCATCGGTGCCGCCGCAATGTTGTTTTTGACCAGCCCCAAACTGGCGAGTATCGCCGCCCTGGTGATCCCACTGACGATCATGCCGATGGTGTTGTTTGGCCAGCGCGTGCGCAAACTCTCGCGTGAATCCCAGGATCGTCTGGCCGATGCCAGCGCGCAGGCGGCCGAATCGCTCAACGCCATCCAGACTTTGCAGGCCAATACCCGCGAGCACGAGGAAGTGCGTCGCTTCGATCAGGCGATCGCCCGCAACTTGCGTACCGCGCGACAACGCATCGGTGCCCGCGCGATCTTGACCTTGCTGGTGATCTTTTGCATTTTTGGCGCCATCACCGGCGTGCTCTGGGTCGGCGCCAAGGACGTCATCAACCAGACCATGACCACCGGCGAGCTAAGCCAGTTCGTGCTCTACGCGGTCACCGCCGCCGGTGCCGTCGGCACCCTCACCGATGTTTGGGGCGACGTGCTGCGGGCCTCGGGCGCGATGGATCGCATCAACGAACTGCTGGCGCTGCAACCGAGCATTGGCGATCCGCCACAGCCGCTGACCTTGCCGCGGCCGCTGCGCGGCCAGGTGGTATTCGATCAGGTAGATTTTCACTATCCAACGCGCCCCGATCAAGCCGCGCTGGTGGGATTTTCGCTGGTGATCGAGCCCGGTGAGACGGTCGCCTTGGTCGGTCCCAGTGGTGCTGGCAAAAGCACCGTGTTTCAACTGCTGTTGCGTTTTTACGAACCGCAGCATGGCCACATCCGCATGGATGGCACCGATATTGCCCAGATCACGCTCGAAGAACTCCGCCGCGCCATCGCGCTGGTACCGCAGGACAGCGCGATTTTCGGCACCGACGCCATGGAAAACATTCGCATCGGTCGCACCGGCGCCAGCGACGCCGAGGTCATTGCCGCCGCGCGTGCCGCCGAAGCGCACGATTTCATCGAACGCCAGCCGGACGCCTACCACACCGATCTCGGCGAGCACGGCGTGCGCCTTTCCGGCGGCCAGCAACAGCGCATCGCCATCGCGCGTGCCTTGTTGCGCGACGCGCCCATCCTGTTGCTGGATGAAGCCACATCGGCGCTGGATGCGCACAACGAGGCCGCCATTCAAAAAGCGCTGGAACGGGTCATGCAACAGCGCACCACCATCGTGATTGCGCACCGACTGGCCACCGTGCAAAAGGTCGATCGCATCGTGGTGATGGACCATGGCCGTATCCAGGCCATCGGCAGCCACGAGCAACTGGTCGCAGCCGGCGGGCTGTACGCGGAACTGGCACGCCTGCAATTTGTCGCTTGAGCAAGCAGTCGCCGATCGGCTCGATGGTGCCATCGCGACGCCAGCGACGCTCCCACAAAAACTTGTGTCGGCGTTACTCGGTCTGCAACAGCTCGCGCAAGACTACGGTCGCATAGGCACCGGCGGGCAAAGCAAACCGAATTTGCAGCGTGGCTGGATCCAACCAAACCCACTCCAGCGCCTGCGGCAGCACGCGCAAGGCGCGGCGGTCTTGATCCATGCCGACTTTTACCAAGCCCGTGGTGAGCTCCGCATAGCGCTCGGCAATGGCCAACTCCAGAATCCGCACGCCCTCACCGGAGCGCAATTCACCCTGCCCCCACAGCGGCCCGGTGGCATGGATTTCTCCGCTCTGCAGGCGTGTGCGCAGCAGTTCGGTGATCGGCTCCGGGCCAAAGATCGCGCTACGACCATTGAGCTGAAAAACATCGCCAGGCTGCGCCCGATTCCAATCGCCGCGCTGCACCCGCGCCGAGAGCACGGCATTGAATATTTCCGAACGGGCGGCGCTCAACAACAGCGAGCGCTCGTGGTGCGCGAAACGTGCACCGGCAAACAAGGCAACCGCTTTTTCCACATTGCGGCCGCCGCGACCAAAGCGCTGCTCGCCAAAATAATTTGGCACGCCGTGCGCCGCGATTTGCGCCAGCACGACTTCGGCCGCAGCGCGCTCGCCCTGCAGATCGCGCAGCGTCAGCACAAACTCGTTGCCGCGCAGCGCGCCGCGCTGCAACTTGCGCGAATGGCGCTCGGCACTGAGCACCCGCAGTTCCGGATCGGCAAACTGCCGCCAGTCCACCGGTGCGCCCTTGCGTACCGGCACCGAGAGATACTGCCGGGTGAGCGCGTGGCGGTCCTTGAGTCCGGCGTAGCCAACGTCGCGCGCCGCCACGCCGGAAAAATTCGCCAACCGTTGCACCGCCCATTGCGTGTTGGCGCCGCGTTTTTCGATGTACAAAAGCCAATGTTCGCCGCTGCCGGTAGCGCCAAATCCGAGTTGCTCGTTGACCGTAAAATCAGCGAACTCGACGCGCAATCGGCCGCGTAGCGGCGGCTCGCCCCAGGCGTAAGGCAGCCGATCGATCATGCCGGCCAGGAGTCGGTCGTGGCAGCGCTGCGCGGCGCCAGCGTTTGCAGCAGCACCACGGCCTCGACCGCGATGCCTTCCCCACGTCCGCAAAAACCCAATTTTTCGGTGGTCGTGGCCTTGACACTGATTCGGTCCACATGGCAACCGATGATGGCGGCCAAGCTCTGGCGAATGCCATCGCGGTGCGGGCCAATCTTCGGAGATTCGGCGATCACGGTGATATCGGCATTGCCCAATTGGTAACCACGACTTGCGACCATCGTCATCACCCGACGCAGAAACTCGCTGCTATCGGCATTCCGGAAACGTTCGTCGCTGGGCGGAAACCACTGGCCGATATCGCCCATCGCCAACGCGCCGAGCAGGGCATCGCAGAGCGCGTGGATCAGCACATCGCCATCGGAATGCGCCAGGACACCGCGATCATGCGCAACCCGCAGGCCACCCAACATCAGGTGATCGCCCGCGCCGAAAGCATGCACATCAACGCCATGACCAATGCGGATATTCATGCGGGACAGGTCAGGATGAACTCGGCCAAAGCCAGATCGTGCCAGCTAGTGACCTTGATGTTGTCATCGGCGCCCGGCACCAGCAATGGGTGTCCACCGCGATATTCGATCGCCGCGGCATCATCGGTAAGCTGCGGCCGCGCCACGGGATCGGCCAGCGCCGCAGTGAGTGCGCGCAGCAAGTCGTCGAAGCGAAATAGTTGCGGCGTCAACGCGCGCCACAACGCACTGCGATCAGCACTGGCGGCAATCACCGCGGGCGCGCCAATCGCGCCAGCATCGGCGCGCTTGATGCTGTCGCGCACCGGAGCGGCCAGAATGGCACCATCGGCGTGCTGCTGGCCCAACGCGATCAGCGCGTCGATATCGCTGTGGCGCACGCAGGGCCGCGCGGCATCGTGCACCATCACCCAGTGCGGCGGCGGCTGATCGCTGGCCAACGCCAGCAACGCGTTGTGGACCGAGTCGGCGCGCTCCGCGCCGCCCAGGCAAGTGCGCACCGGCTTGCCTTCGAGCGAGTCGATTCCCGGCCAGAGCGCATCGTCGGCGGCCAGCGCCACCATCAGACCGGCCACCCGCGGGTGCGCCGCCAGTCGATCCAGCGTGCGCAACAACATCGTCGCACCGACCAGTGGCGCATACTGCTTGGGCATCGGCGCGCCAAACCGCAGACCGCGTCCCGCCGCTGGAATCACGCACCAGATCATGGCAAGTGGGCCTCGCTGACGGCTTCGGTATCGATCACCTGATAGAAAATCTCGCCGGGCTTGATCATGCCGAGTTCGCTGCGGGCGCGCTCTTCAATCGCGTCGGTGCCGGTTTTCAGATCGTCAATTTCCGCCGCCAACGCCGCATTGCGTTGCTGCAAAACGGCGTTGTCGCGGGTCTGGGTTGCCACCCGCGTCCGCAAGCGCTGCACGTCAGCGACGCCGCCCTGGCCCCAGTGCAATTTGGTTTGCAGCGCCAACAGCAGCACCGCCAACACCAGCACGATCCAGCGTAGGGGGCTCCGCATGATTGCTATTTGCCGAAATTGGGCAGACCGGGAAACGCCTGACGACCGGCAAAATGCGCGTCCTTGCCCAACGCCTGCTCGATGCGCAGCAACTGGTTGTACTTGGCCACACGGTCGGTTCGGCACAAGGAGCCGGTCTTGATCTGGGTGGCCGCGGTGGCTACCGCCAGATCGGCAATGCTGGTGTCTTCGGTCTCGCCAGACCGGTGCGAAATGATGATGCCGTAACGGTTGGACTCGGCCAACGTGATCGCGTCCTGGGTCTCCGACAGCGTGCCGATCTGATTGAGTTTGATCAAAATGGCATTGGCCACACCGCGATCAATGCCCTGCTGCAGGATGCCGGGATTGGTCACAAACAAATCATCACCGACGATTTGCACCGAGCCGCCAAGCCGATCAGTCAGCGTTTTCCAACCGGCCCAGTCACTCTCGGCCATGCCATCTTCGATGCTGATGATCGGATAGCGCGCGCACCAATCGGCATAAAACTCGACCATCTGATCCGAGTTCAGATGCTTGCCCTCGCCGCTGAGGTGGTAGTGCCCGTCGTCACCCTGAAACTCTGAGGCGGCCGGATCCAACGCCAGCCAGACATCAACTCCAGCGCGATAACCGGCCTGGTGGATGGCCTCCAGGATGGTTTCGATGGCGTCTTCATTGGAGCGCAGATTGGGCGCAAAACCACCCTCATCACCGACCGCCGTGGCCAGGCCACGCGCCTTCAACACCGACTTTAGCGCGTGGAAAATTTCCACCCCCGCACGCAGCGCTTCCGAAAAATTGGGAAGCCCGAGTGGCATCACCATGAACTCTTGCAGATCCACATTGTTGTCGGCGTGCGCGCCGCCGTTGATGATGTTCATCATCGGCACCGGCAAGATCGGTGGCCGACTGCCGCCGAGGTGCTGCCACAACGGTTGGGCGTGGGCAGCCGCCACCGCGTGGGCATTGGCCAGCGATACTGCCAGCAGCGCATTGGCACCCAGGCGACCTTTGTTGTGGCTGCCATCGAGCGCGATCAGGCACTGATCCAGCGCCCGTTGATCGTCGCCATCGAGTCCCCGTACCGCCGCCTGGATGACACCGTTGACATTACCGACCGCGGTGCGCACGCCCTTGCCGCCATAGCGCAAGGCATCACCGTCACGCAGCTCCACCGCCTCGCGCGAACCGGTGGAAGCCCCGCTCGGCACCGCCGCCCGGCCTCGAAAGCCACCCTCAAGTTCGACTTCGGCCTCCAAGGTCGGGTTACCCCGGGAATCAAGAATTTCGCGAGCCAGCACCGAACGGATTTTCATTTTTGGCAACTCAAAACGGACAGGCGCCTAGCGTAGCAACCCGCAGCCGTGCGGCAAAGCACCAGTTCAGCGGATCGGCGGGTCAGCAATGGCTTATGCTGGCGCCATGCCCAGCGCCCCAAGCTCCCTGCCGAGTGATCGCCTGCGCGCCTGGTACGACGCCGGCGAGTGGTTC
>PEUI01000366.1:1270-6095 GCA_002785585.1 Lysobacterales bacterium CG02_land_8_20_14_3_00_62_12 | reverse complement strand
TTGCAGGCGAACGAAAGTCCGGCGCAATCTGCGCAAGTTATTTCTGCGCGACGCCTTACAGCGGCTGGCAGGGCATGAGTCTTGTCCAATGCGATCCGGGTTCGATCAACGATCAGTCTCGAGTGCCACCGCCACGGCGTGGTGCCTGCTCGACCTACCACAGCGCAATGCCGAAGCGTCGCAGCAACAGCGCGAACAGGCCGAAGCACAGCAAGGTGATGACGACACTGGCCAGCAGCGTCGGCCAGAATCCCAAGCGCGGCAACAGCAGCGGAAACGCCAGGAACATCGGCAGTGTCGGCAGCACATACCAAAATGTGTACCAGGCGTGGTTGGCGATCTTCTGTGGCGGCTGCCGCTCCAGATACAGCCAGATCAGCGTCAACACCGTCACCAGCGGCAGCGCCGCGATCAGGCCACCGAGTCGGTCACTGCGTTTGGCTGCTTCCGAAACCAGCACCACCACCGCAGCGGTCAGCAAATATTTGCTAATGATAAAGGCCATCTGTTCTCCAAGCGTTGCGTCGGTCCATCGGCTACCCAAGCGCATCAAACGATGGCGGCCATCGCCGAGCGCCGTGCCGCAAATTGGCCTTGATGCTAGCAGTTGGGCTGATGAACCTGCCGTGCTTACGCGATGGCTCGCCCGCCACTTGCGTGGGCTCTGCTAAATTGCGCGTCTTCCTTTGACTGAACGGGTGTTCTGCCGATGAGTTTTACCAAGGCGCGAACCATGCCGGGTGTGATGGAGCTGTTACCGCTCGATCAGATCGCGTTGCAAAATCTGCTGGATACGGTGCGGCGCAATTTCGAGCGTTTTGGTTTTTTGCCGATCGAGACGCCGGCAATCGAGTTCAGCAATGTGCTGCTGACCAAGTCCGGTGGCGAGACCGAACGCCAGGTCTATTTTGTGCAGTCCACCGGCAGTCTGAAGCAGGGCGAGGTGCCCGAGCTGGCGCTGCGTTTCGATTTGACCGTGCCGCTGGCGCGCTATGTTGCCGAGCACGAGGCGCAACTGACGTTTCCGTTCCGGCGCTATCAGATGCAGCGGGTTTATCGTGGTGAGTCGGCGCAGCGTGGTCGGTTTCGCGAGTTTTATCAGTGCGATATCGACGTGATCGGCAAGGACGCGCTGTCGGTGCGGTTCGATGCCGAAATTCCGGCGGTGATCCACAGCATTTTTTCCGAACTGAAGATCGGTGCCTTTACCATTCAACTGAATAACCGCAAGTTGTTGCGCGGGTTTTTTGAGCAGCAAGGCATCGCGGACAATCAGCAGCAGATGCTGATCTTGCGCGAGGTGGACAAGCTCGACAAGCGCGGCCCGGGCCGCGTCCGCGAGACCTTGACCAGCGCCGATTTCGGACTCAGCGCCGAAGCCGTCGATGCCATTCTGGCGTTTGTCGGCACCCGCTCCAGCGGCCACCAGGACGCGCTCGCCAAACTCGCCGCGATTGCTGCGGATAACGAGTCGCTCCGGGTCGGGGTGGCCGAACTGCGCGAAGTGTTGGAACTGGTGCGCGCGTTTGGGGTGCCGGAGACCAATTACGCGCTGAATTTTTCGATTGCCCGTGGTCTTGATTACTACACCGGCACGGTTTACGAGACGACACTGGACGCGCACCCCGAAATCGGCAGCATTTGTTCCGGCGGGCGCTACGAAGATTTGGCCAGCCACTACACGCGCTCAAAATTGCCCGGCGTTGGCATCTCGATCGGGGCGACGCGCTTGTTCTGGCAATTGCAGCAGGCCGGCCTGGCGCGGCGCGGACAGAGTCATGTGCAGGTGCTGGTGGCACAGATGGATGCCGCCGAATTGCCGCGTGCCCTCGGTTTGGCCACGCAGTTGCGCATGGCCGGCATCAACACCGAAGTGCAGCTCGAATCGAAAAAATTGGCGCGCCAATTTCAATATGCCGATCGGGCTGGCATCCGCTTTGTGGTGATGCAAGGCGCCGATGAACTGGCCAACGGCACAGTCGCGGTCAAAGACCTGCGCCGTGGCGAGCAATTTGCCGTGGCCGAGGCCGAGCTGATCAAAACCCTGCGCGTCGAAATTGAGCAGAGTCGGGTGATGGGGGATGCCGCGCTGCCCGCTGCGGCGGCCGTGGTCGCGCCATGAGCACACCGGCCAAAGTGGTGTTGGATGGCTTGTCGCTGACCCGCGAGCAAGTGCTGATGATCGCCCACGGCACGCCGGTGGCATTGGCGCCAAGCGCACTCAAACGCGTGCAACACGCGGCCGATTTTCTGGCCGAGCAAGTGCGCCGCGAAGAACCGATTTACGGCGTGACCACCGGCTTTGGCAGCAACGCCGACAAATTGTTGGGCGGGCACCGGGTGCGCGACGAGTTGCCCGGCGGCAATCCGGAGCCGCGTAGCGAAAGTCTGCTGGAAGAGTTGCAACACAATCTGATCATCACCCACGCGGTTTGCGTCGGCGATCCGTTTCCGGCCGAGGTGGTGCGCGCGATGCTTGGATTGCGCATCAACACTTTGTTGCGCGGGCACTCGGGGATTCGGTCGTCCAGCTTGCAGGCGCTGACCGATCTGTTGAACGCGGGTATCGTGCCGGTAGTGCCGATGCTGGGTTCGGTCGGTGCCAGCGGCGATCTGGCGCCGCTGTCGCATTTGGCCATCGTCTTGCTCGGTGGCGGTGAGGCGTTTTATCGGGGCGAGCGGCTGCCCGGTGCCGAGGCGCTGGCACGGGCTGGCTTGCAGCCGTTGCGGTTGTCGTTCAAAGAAGGCCTGGCGTTGAACAATGGCACTACGCTGATGCTCGCCTTGGGCGTGCTGGCGTTGGCGCGCATGCAACAGTTGCTGGCCACCGCCGAAGTGGCGGCAGCAATGACGCTGGAGGCGTTTGCCGGCCGCAGTGGTGCCTTCGTTGAGGACGTGCACGCGCTGCGACCGCACCCCGGCCAGGTCGCCACTGCCGCGCGTCTGCGGTCGCTGTGTGCGGGTTCGACCTTGGTCGATATTCCCTATCATCTGGTGCCGCGCTTTCGCAGTTGGCTGCCAGAAAGCTGGCACGAACCGAGCGATCAGGCGCATCGTTTTGATATCTGTTGGGACTATGTGCCGCCCGGTCAACGCCATGGTCGCGAGAAGTTTTATCAGCGCTTCCTGCCTTTCAAGGGCGGCAAAAAACACCAACCGCAAGATGCCTATTCGCTGCGCTGCGTGCCGCAGGTGCACGGCGCCGTGCGCGACGCCTACGATCAAGCCGGTCGCGTCATCGATATCGAACTCAACGCCGTTACCGATAACCCGTTGGTATTTCCGGATCGGGTTGGCGCCCGCCAGATCGAAGACCAGGTGATCTCGGCCGGGCATTTCCATGGCATGCCGCTGGCCTTGGTGATGAGTTACCTGAAGGCGGCGATACCGGTGCTGGCCAGCATCTCCGAGCGGCGCCTGGCCAAGTTGCTGGATGCCGCTACCAATGACGGCCTGCCGCCGTTTTTGATCGGTAACGAAGACGCCACCGATTCCGGTTTCATGATCGTGCAGTACACCGCCGCCGCCATCGTCAATGATTTGGCGACGCGCGCACACCCGGCCTCGGTGTATTCGGTGCCGACCAGTGCCAACGCCGAGGATCACGTTTCGATGGGGGCGAACGAAGCCCGCCATGTGTTGGAGATGACCGCCGATCTATCGCGGGTGCTGGCGCTGGAAATCTATACCGCGGCGCAGGCGCTGGAATATCGGCAGGACATGCTCAATGCCGCCCGCACGCTGGCCGCGCGCGGCGAGGTGGTTCACTTCATCGAAAAAATCAGCAACCCGCCGCGCGAAGATTCGGCGGGCTATGCCCAGTTTCGGGCAGAGGTGGTGCAGTTGATGCAGGCCTTGGCCGAACGCGCGGCGTTCTCGCCATCGCCGAGCGTGCTGGCCGCCTGGAGCCGCGTGCGCGCCCACATCCGATTTATGCACCGTGACCGTGCGATGGATGCCGATGTTCGCGAAATTACCCGCTTGGTTGCCGACGGGGTATTTGCGGACTTGGGGTAGCAGCGTAGGCCGCCCGTCGTCGGCTGTGCTGCCTCCGGGCTGCGCATTTTTTTAATGATCGCCCATTCATCATCAGGAGCAGCGCATGGAATATCGACGTTTGGGTGGATCGGGATTGCCGCTGTCGGCGTTGTCGCTGGGCAGTTGGGCGACGTTCGGCAATGGGGCAGGACGCAGCGAGGCGCGCGAGTTGTGCGCGCTCGCGTTCGATCACGGGATCAATTTTTTCGACAACGCCGAGACTTATTCCAATGGCGAATCGGAACGTATCATGGGCGATGTGCTCGCCGATCTGCGGCTGCCGCGCGATGCCTTCTGTGTCTCCAGCAAGGCGTTTTTCGGCGCGGTGGAGAATCCCTTGCCGACCCAGCGCGGGTTGTCGCGCAAGCATCTGGTCGATGGTTGTCACCAGGCGTTGCAGCGTCTGCGGGTGGACTATCTGGATCTGTTTTTTTGTCATCGTCCGGACCCGGCGGTGCCGATGGTCGAGATCGTCAGCACGATGGATGCATTAGTTCGCCAGGGCAAGGTGCTGTATTGGGGCACCAGTGAGTGGAGCGCCGCCGAAATTGCCGCCGCCGTGGCGGTGGCGCGTGCCGGCCACTATCAACTGCCAACTATGGAACAGCCGCAGTACAACCTGCTGCATCGTGATCGGGTGGAGCGCGAATATGCCGATCTGTACGCCGATATTGGGCTCGGCACCACGATCTGGTCGCCGCTCGCTTCCGGCTTGTTGAGCGGGAAATACAACGATGGTATCCCCAGCGATTCGCGACTCGGCAGTCCGGCTTACCAGTGGCTGCAA
>PEUI01000366.1:0-1168 GCA_002785585.1 Lysobacterales bacterium CG02_land_8_20_14_3_00_62_12 | reverse complement strand
CAGGCCGACGTGGCCATCAGGCCGATGCCGCTGCTGATCGTCGCAAAGCCCAACAGGACCGAGAGTACGATCCACGGCCAGAAGGGAGCGAGGAAGGAGAGCAAGGATCGGAGAATGGAGATTGAAGATCGCGGGTCCGGATTTGGTGAGGATTGCATGGCCCGACATCGACGAAAGCGACTGCTCAAGAAACGGAAAGCCATTGCAGATCAATCGCCTGGTCACTGGTTCCCTGTATGATGGCACAGGTATTGTCGCCGTTGAGCCAGGCCAGTTCGAATTCAGCGTGGACAATCCGCTGAGGAGCGTGCGCGAAAGCAGGATCGTTAACCAACACATGCTCCCGGTTCAGACCGATTACAACCAGGGCGTGGTTAGTAGTAACCGACCAATAGGAAAGCTCACCAGTATCCACAAACACAATCACTGGGTGACCTGCGCGCAGATATGTCGCCAGGATGGCCAACGTTGCCTCGCGGTAGGTTACATCGAACTGTAGGCGACTCAATCGAAGGATGTTGCGGCGGGGCGCGCCAATCGGACCGATATCCAGGAGCGCTAACAGACGATCGTAGGCTACTGGCCGGCCCAGGTATTCCAGCACCATAGCTGCACACGCGGCCAGGCAATCGGAGCCGGCCGCTTGCTCACGGTGTGGGACTGGCAGGGGTGGGAAAGTGAGCGGCAAGATCTCGGGCATGGCGGCCGATCTCCAGGATCTCTTCGGGGGTAACCAGGAGTTGACCTGTCTCGACATCAACGCTTATTGAACCCACCGTGCCAATCGGTCCCGCGTTTGGAAGCGCCAGTACCACCGGCACGCGCCAGCAGATCTGCTCCCCGATCACCAGAGTTGGCTCCCCCACTCTCAACAGGTAGCTAATCTCATCAGCCACAAATCGACGTACTATCCGCTGAGCGGCTCTAGCAGAGTAGTTTTGCTGGGCCGAGACCTGAATCGTGAATTGGATGGCACCCGTCTGAGGTAGCTGCTCCATAACGGCTTCCATGTCCCAAGCCTCCTATGGGAATTCCAAGTGTAACCACTCCGCTCTCTGTCATTCGGAGCGCAGCAAAGCTCGTCCTGAGCGAGACCGAAGGGAATCTCGGTTCCAGTGCGGACGAGATTCTTCGTCGCAAAAAGCCGCTCCTCAGAATGACAGCCTGA
>PEUI01000290.1:445-1649 GCA_002785585.1 Lysobacterales bacterium CG02_land_8_20_14_3_00_62_12 | reverse complement strand
CAACTGCCGAATTACGCGCCCGACACAACCGGCCAAGCCGCGCTGCTCAGCAACGACCACCAACGCATCGGCTTCACCGGCTACCAAAAAGACCCAGCCACCGGCCTCTACTACGCCGGTGCCCGTTGGTACGACCCGCTAGTCGGCAACTTCAATGGCATGGACCCGGCGCAGGGCAACCCGCAATGGCCGCTGAGCTTTAATCGCTACTTGTTCGGCAATGCCAATCCAACGATTTACATTGACCCCAGCGGCCGCATCGCGATTCTCGCCAACGGCGCCAACATGTTGGCGGGATGGAACGAATGGTTGGGCAACCGGGCCAACCAGGTCGATCAGGGCAAAGTCGGCGCCGGGGTGGCGGTCGGCGTCGGCATTGGCCGGGGCTTCCTGGCACTGACCGAGGGCGCCTTGCGCGGGGTCAACGCGGTGGCCAACGTCGGCGTGGTCACCACTGCCGGTGTGATCGGAGCGACGACCGGCAACTTGCCGCAGTTTGCCCAGGGTGCGGCGAACGAACTGGAGGGTACGAAGGAGGCCACCGTGGCCGCAGTGGACTTCGTTCGCGACGATGGCGCCTTCAAGACTTACGACGCGGCGGTTGCCCGAACCAGCGAAGCGTTTGAAGGCAACAACGGCGCGATCAGCGATGTCTTCCTGACCCTGACCACACTCGCCGGCCCAGCCGTGGGACGCGGCACAAGCAGCGCAGTGCGCAAATTAACGACGACGCGTAGCTTGGCCATAGCGGGCAAGCCAGCAGTGGTCACCGAAGGCGCGAGTGGCGGGGCGAGCCTCAAGTTTGCGCCGCAGGGGATTACGGATGCGCCGAATACGTTTGCCGAAGGAAAGCGCCTGGTGAAGCGGTTGCAGGAAGGCAGTCGAGAACTTTCGGTAGATCAAGCGGAAAAAATTGTAAGCGGGCTACTTCGGTCTGGTGCCGAGCGCCCAACCATGCTCGGAATCAATCCGGGCGAGAAGCTGTTCAAGGCGGTGCCCAAGGGGCAGCCGGTAGGAGCGAGGTCGCCCTTCTTCTTCGACGAAGCCACCAAGGAAAGACTGCGTACCGGCGATGCCAATATTGCCGACGTCCTGGGTTTACCCAAAGCCAGTGAGGCTTCGATCTATGACATCTACTCAGTCACGCCGAAGCCCGGCGAGTATCCATCGGTATTCAAGAGCACGGTAGCGCGAACCATTGAAG
>PEUI01000290.1:0-430 GCA_002785585.1 Lysobacterales bacterium CG02_land_8_20_14_3_00_62_12 | reverse complement strand
AATTCACGGAGCCCGAACTTGAGTTCGAGCTTCCCGAGCGGGAGCGATAACCATGGCCGTCGACTATGCAAAAGTGCAGCAGGACGCGCTGAAACTAAAGTCAGAGTTGGCGCGCTTCGCTCCCGTCGATCCGGAAGCTGCGGCGCTTGAACGCACGCTCACACCATGGATCGATGCCGTGTTGAATGGCAGTGCCAAACTGCCCTTCAAGGAGGTACCCTGTGGGTGGTATTTCGTGGGTGGCAAAGTGGCGGAGGCAGAATTCGATGCTTTATCAAAAGCATACTGTAGCTTCGCTATTCACGCAGAAGGAAAAGATTCTGAGGAGACAGAGTTGCTTTTCCACCGCCTCGAAACCGACCCCAAGTTCGCCGCCAGAATGAATTCAAACGAGCTGGTCTGGTGGGAGAAGATTTGGGACTTCTTTTCC
>PEUI01000131.1 GCA_002785585.1 Lysobacterales bacterium CG02_land_8_20_14_3_00_62_12 | reverse complement strand
CAGGCACCGGATTTTTCGATCAGGCCGGCGGCGACCCCCATCTCGATGATTTCGCCTTCGCGCGACGTGCCTTCGCCGTAGAGAATCTCAAACTCGGCTTGGCGGAAAGGCGGTGCCATTTTGTTTTTGACGACTTTGACGCGGGTTTCCGAGCCGATCACTTCTTCGCCGCGCTTGACCGCGCCGGTGCGGCGAATATCCAGCCGAATCGAGGCGTAGAACTTGAGCGCGTTGCCACCGGTGGTGGTTTCCGGGCTACCGAACATGACGCCGATCTTCATGCGGATCTGGTTGATGAAGATCACCATGCAGTTGGAGCGGCTGATATTGGAAGTGAGCTTGCGCAGCGCCTGGCTCATCAGCCGGGCGTGCAGGCCAACGTGGCTATCGCCCATTTCGCCTTCGATTTCGGCTTTCGGCGTCAGCGCCGCCACCGAATCCACGACCACCACGTCGATGGCGCCGGAGCGCACCAGCATGTCGACGATTTCCAGCGCCTGTTCGCCAGTATCCGGCTGCGACACCAGCAAATTATCGACATCGACGCCAAGTTTTTCGGCGTAGCCAGGATCGAGCGCGTGCTCGGCATCGACAAACGCAGCGGTGCCGCCATTGCGCTGGCAACTGGCGATCACCTGCAAGGTGAGTGTGGTTTTACCGGAGGACTCCGGTCCGTAGATTTCGACGACGCGGCCGCGCGGCAGGCCGCCGATGCCGAGTGCCACATCGAGCCCCAGCGAGCCGGTCGAAACCACCTCGATGGCCTCGTTGACCTTGTCGCCCATGCGCATGACGGCTCCTTTGCCGAATTGCTTGTCGATCTGGGCCAGCGCGGATGCCAGCGCCTTCTTCTTGTTGTCGTCCATTGCCATGATGAATCCTCGGGTTGAATCAAACGGGTGGTGAAAAGTCGGCATCACCTGCTGCTGCGGTCAGGCGTCGAGCGACGGCTTGGCGAGCTGGTTGGCTCGACAACCGCAGCCTGCCTGGTACCGGTCGCAAATCCTGCGACCCGCGGCGGCTCTGCCTTAAGGTGTCGCGCAGAAATAACTTGCCCATCTTGCTGGTCCTTATCGCCCGCCTGCGTCGTTGCACAAAGCGTCACATAGTCCGACTATGCTCCCCTTTGTGCGCCTTGCAGGCGAACGAAAGTCCTGCGCAATCTGCGCAAGTTATTTCTGCGCAACGCCTAAGGTGTACGCCAGCCGCCAGCGGTCAACGGTACGCGAGTCGCCATTGTCCCATACCGGCCGACCGGCGCCATCGGACATCTCATGGCAGTTCGCTAAGAATTTTCTCAAGTCCGGCCAAGGCCACCCGCACCGTGGCGCGGCGTACGCCATCGCGATCCCCGGAAAAATGGTGCAGTTGGGCGTGCGGCGGGTGGTGGCCCTTGGCCCAGGCCATCCACACGGTGCCGACGGGTTTGTCTTTGTTGCCGCCGCTGGGGCCGGCAATGCCGGTAATCGCCACCGCGACATCGGCCCGCGACCGCGACAACGCGCCACGGACCATTTCGATGACGGTTTCGCTGCTGACCGCACCGTGGGTT
The DNA here is from genome assembly GCA_002785585.1 of Lysobacterales bacterium CG02_land_8_20_14_3_00_62_12. Lineage (GTDB taxonomy): Bacteria > Pseudomonadota > Gammaproteobacteria > Xanthomonadales > Ahniellaceae > 0-14-3-00-62-12. Next base: position 441 of record PEUI01000131.1, on the reverse strand, counting down.
TCCAGGGTGATGCGCTGGACCCCGAGCATCGACTCTTTGGCGTCGTAGCTGTAGGCAACGAAGGCGCCGTCGAACCAGCTCGAACTGCCGGGTACTTCGGTCACTACCTTGGCCAGCCAGCCACCGGTACAGGATTCGGCGGTCGCCAGTTTCCAGCGCTTTTGCAGCAGGCGTTTGCCAAAAGCGGCGGCAGCATCGTGGAGTTCTTGATCGGTGGTCAGACTCATGGCATCGGCAGGGTGGGGAAAGAACTGGTCTTGTAGCGCCTCGCGGTCACCGCGTCGAGGACTTTTGTGCGCGGGCCGTGTAGCGAGTCAATTCAGCAGCACCGCGACGTCGGCGTGGGTGGCGACCAGTGCCTGATCGAAGGTGATAAGGCGTCGCGCAAAAATAACTTACCCATCTTGCTGGTTCTTTCGCCCGCCTGCGTCGTTGCACAAA
>PEUI01000411.1 GCA_002785585.1 Lysobacterales bacterium CG02_land_8_20_14_3_00_62_12 | reverse complement strand
TGAATCGGGTCTTTGGCTATCCGGCGTTTCGCGGGCCGCAGGCGGAGATCATCGCCCACCTCAGCCAGGGCGGCGATGCCATGGTGTTGATGCCGACCGGGGGTGGCAAATCGCTGTGCTATCAGCTTCCGGCGCTGCTGCGCGCGGGCTGCGGTGTCGTCGTGTCGCCGCTGATTGCCTTGATGCAGGATCAGGTGGCGGCGCTGCACGAACTCGGTGTACGCGCCGCCTTGCTCAATTCCACACTGGACCAGAAAGCGGCACAGGCGGTGGAGCAGCGTCTGCTCGCCGGCGAACTGGACTTGCTCTACGTCGCGCCGGAGCGACTGAACACCCCGCGTTGTCTGGAACTATTGCAGCGCGCCGAGATCGCCTTGTTTGCCATCGACGAGGCGCATTGCGTCAGCCAGTGGGGCCACGATTTTCGCCCGGACTATCTGGGTTTGTCGGTGTTGCACGAGCGCTTCCCGCAAGTTCCGCGGATCGCGCTGACCGCGACCGCCGACGAGATTACCCGCGCCGAGATCCGCGAGCGTTTGCAGTTGCAGGACGCCCGCCAGTTCATCGCCAGTTTTGATCGACCCAACATCCGTTACCGCATTGCCGCCAAGAGCACGCGACCGCGCACCCAATTGCTGAGCTTTCTGGCGGCGCACACCGGCGAGGCCGGTATCGTCTATTGCCTGTCGCGCAAAAGTGTCGACGAGACCAAGGCCTGGCTGGTGGCCGAGGGCTTCAAGGCGCTGGCCTACCACGCCGGCATGGCGGCACCGGCGCGCGCTGCCAATCAGGCGCGGTTCCAGTGTGAAGACGCGGTGATCATGGTGGCGACAATCGCCTTCGGCATGGGCATCGACAAGCCCGATGTGCGATTTGTCGCGCATCTGGATCTGCCCAAAAGCATCGAAGGTTATTATCAGGAAACCGGCCGCGCCGGCCGCGATGGCCGTCCTGCCGAGGCCCTGCTGCTGTACGGCATCGGCGACATCGTGCAACAGCGGCGCTGGATCGATGAGTCCGCAGCGAGCGAAGCGCACCAGCGGTTGTCGCGGCAAAAGCTCGATGCCTTGGTCGAACTTTGCGAGACCGTGGATTGTCGCCGCGTGCGCCTGCTTGGTTATTTCGGCGAGCAGATTGTGCCCTGCGGCAACTGCGACAACTGCCTTGAACCACCGGTGACGATGGACGCCACCGAAATGGCGCGATTGGCGCTGAGCGCGGTCTATCGCACCGGCCAGCGGTTTGGCGCGGTGCATGTGATCGAAGTTTTGCTCGGCAAGGACAGTGATCGCATGCGCAGTTTTGGTCATGACCAACTGGCCGTTTACGGCAAGGGCAAGGCGCAGACGATGGCCAGTTGGCGCGCCTTGTTCCGCTCGCTGCTGGGCGGTGGTTGGCTGCGCCCGAATCCGGCGATTGCCGGCACGCTGATGTTGGATGCCAGTGCACGCGCGCTGTTGAACGGCCAACAAAGCTTTCGCCTGCGGCAGCCGGTTGCCGCCGCCAGCGACCGCAAACAGCGCGCGGTGCGGGCGGCAGTCAGCGCCCCGGCGTTGGGTAACGGCGCGACCGTGCTGCTGGAGGCGTTGCGCCAGTGGCGCACGCGCACGGCCCGCGAACACGGGGTGCCGCCGTTCGTGGTGTTTCACGACACGACGCTGGAGACGATTGCCCGGGTGCATCCGCAGAATCGCTCGCAGTTGTCGGAGATTTCCGGCATCGGTCAGGCCAAACTGGCGCGTTATGGCGATGAACTGCTCGATCTGCTGGTTAGCGATTGAGCTTTGAGGCCGCGGCTTAAGTCGAATGGCGCTTACTCAAGCACATCTCAATGAACCGGGCAGCATACGGTGCAACCATTAGCCCGCATGAAGCGCCAGCGGCTCTCACAGCGGAGCTGGTCAAGGCGGGGAAAACGACCGGCAACGCCATCTATTCCCGGATTGCGCTGCGCTCCATCCGGGCTACATACTGGATCTATTAGTGACCGATTGATCCTGGGCGGCGCGGCGGTGGTCAGACCTCGATACTGGCCAGATCGCCCTTGGTTTCCAGCCAGGTCTTGCGCTCGCCAGCGCGCTTTTTGGCGAGCAGCATGTCGAGCAGGCGGGCGGTGGCGTCGGCGTCTTCGGTCACCAATTGCACCAGCCTTCGGGTATCCGGATGCACGGTCGATTCGCGCAATTGCGGCGGATTCATTTCGCCCAGCCCTTTGAAGCGGGTCACGCTGACCTGGCCTTTCATTTTCTCCCGCTCGATCCGCTCCAGCAGGCTGCGCTTTTCGGCTTCGTCGAGCGCATAAAACACCTGCTTGCCACAGTCGACCCGAAACAGCGGCGGCATCGCCACGAAGATGTGACCGGCACGCACCAACGCCGGAAAATGCCGGGTAAAGAGTGCGCACAACAGCGTGGCAATGTGCAGTCCATCGGAGTCGGCGTCGGCGAGGATGATGATCTTGCCGTAGCGCAGTCCATCGATGCGGTCACTACCGGGATCACAGCCGATGGCGACCGCCAGGTCGTGTACTTCGTTGGAGGCGAGCACGCCGTTGGACTCCACTTCCCAGGTATTCAGGATTTTCCCGCGCAGTGGCAGGATCGCTTGGAAATCCTTGTCGCGCGCTTGCTTGGCGGAGCCGCCGGCAGAATCGCCTTCGACCAGAAACAGTTCGGTGCGGGATAGATCGGTGGAGGCACAATCCGCCAGCTTTCCGGGCAGCGCCGGACCCTGGGTGACCTTCTTGCGAACGACGATTTTTTCCTGCTTCAGCCGGACCTGGGCACGTTCGATGGCGAGCTGGGCGATGCGTTCACCGATCTCGGTGTGCTGGTTCAAATACAGCGAGAACGCATCAAACGCGGCGGCTTCGACAAAACCGGCCGCCGCGCGCGAGCTGAGGCGTTCCTTGGTCTGGCCGGAAAATTGCGGATCAGCGGTTTTGTAACTCAACACATAGCTGATGCGATCCCAGACATCTTCCGGCGCCAGCTTGACGCCGCGTGGCAACAGGTTGCGAAAATCGCAGAAGTTGCGCATCGCATTGGTGATGCCGCTGCGCAAACCATTGACGTGGGTGCCGCCCTGCGCGGTCGGAATCAAGTTGACGTAACTTTCCTGCACCAGCTCGCCGTCGGCGGTCCACAGCAACGCCACATCGATCGCATCGGTCTCGCGGTGCAGGCTGGTCAGAAATATTTCGGCTGGTAGCAGTTCCTGGCCGGCCAGCATCGAGCGCAGATAATCGCTCAGGCCGTCTTCGTAATACCAGGCGGATTTTTCATTGCTGGCTTCATCGAGCAGGCTGACGCGCAATCCGGAACACAGCACCGCCTTGGCGCGCAGCACATGCTTGAGACGGCTCAGTGAAATCTTGGGGCTGTCAAAATATTTGGGATCGGCCCAAAACCGCAGGCGCGTGCCGGTTTGTTTTTTCGGCACCGTGCCGATCACCCGCAGCGCGCCGACCCGATCGCCGTTGGCGAAATCCATCTGGTAAATCTGGCCGTCGCGCTGGATCACCACTTCGACCCGGGTCGATAGCGCGTTGACCACGGAAACACCGACGCCGTGCAAGCCGCCGGAAAACTGATAGTTGTTGCCGGAAAACTTGCCGCCCGCATGCAGGCGGGTGAGGATCAATTCCACGCCCGGCACGCCCTCTTCAGGATGAATATCCACCGGCATGCCGCGGCCATCGTCGATGACTTCGACCGAGCCATCGGCAAACAACGTGACATCGAGCGCGCGGGCGTAGCCGGAGATGGCTTCGTCCACCGAGTTGTCGATCACTTCCTGCGCCAAATGGTTGGGGCGCGAGGTATCGGTGTACATACCGGGGCGGCGTTTGACCGGGTCCAGGCCAGAAAGCACTTCAATATCGGCGGCGTTGTAGCGACTCACGGGGTAATCTCAGGGTGGCTGACCGTGCAGGATGGCGGCTTGCGCCGCTGAACTCAAGGCGGTTGCGACCAAGCGGTTGCGACCAAGCCAGGTTCCGCAATCCTTCCTTGACGGCACCGTGCTGCCAAGCGGCCAAGGGGCGGGCTCGGCGGTTGGTGTGCTTGCGCTGACTCGGATAGGGCGTGTTCATTTGCGAACACGCCTGCGCGGTAATGGACGCCGAGACGGCGTGCAGTTTATGCAACCTGTTGATTCTAAAGTTGTCGATTCGCTGGCACGCGGATTGCAGGGCGACGCCATGGATATTCATCGTCCCGATCTCAAACAAGGCGCCCAGCGCCGTCGTGCCCGCTTCCTTGCCGCCGCTGTGGCTGGGGTGCTGCTCGCGGGCTGGGCGCTAGCGTCGCTGGAGCCAGCGGCGCCCGGCGTGGCGAGTTCCAGCCTGTGGCTCGATACGGTCAAGCGCGGCGACCTGCTGCGCGAAGTGCGCGGCCCCGGCACCTTGGTGCCGCGTGAAATTCGCTGGATCGCGGCGGAAACCAGCGCGCGCATCGAGCGCATCGTGGTCAAGCCCGGTGCGCAAGTTCGGGCGAACACCGTCATCCTGGAATTGAGCAACCCCGAGCTGATTGACCAGCAACTTGGCGCCGAAGCCGCACTCAAGGCCGCCGAAGCGGATTACCAGGCGCATCGCATGAGCCTGGAAAGCCAGTTGCTGGATCAGCGCGCCAATCTGGCCGGGGTGAAGTCCGACTACGAATCCGCGCGACTGCAGGCCGATGCCGAGCACGATCTGGCCGTGAGCGGCATCATCTCGCGCATCCAGGCGCGCCGCAGCGAACTGGCCAGCGCGCAGCTCAAGCTGCGCACCGGCATCGAACAGGAGCGCATTGCCAAGTTCGAACAGACCATCGCCGCGCAGTTGGCGGCAGATCGTGCGCGGCTTACGCAACTGCGCAACGCCGCCGAATTGCGCCGCCGCCAGGTTGACGGCTTGCATCTGCAAGCCGGTATCGCCGGCGTGCTGCAACAGGTGCCGGTGCAGGAGGGCCAGCAAGTGAGCATCGGTACCAATCTGGCGCGGGTGGCCAAGCCCGGCGATCTGATGGCGGAGTTGCGCATTCCGGAAACCCAGGTACGCGATGTCGCGTTCGGCCAGAGCGTGCGCGTGGACACCCGCAACGGCATCGTCGCCGGCCAGGTGATCCGTATCGATCCGGCGGTGATCAATGGAAGTGTGCAGGTGGATGTCGAATTGAGTGGCGGCCTCCCGGCGGGCGCGCGCCCCGACCTGAGCGTGGACGGCACCATCGAAATCGAGCGCCTCACCGATGTGCTGTACGTCGGTCGCCCGGCCTACGGCCAACCCGAAAGCGAAGTGCGCCTGTTCCGGCTCGAAGCCGACTCTGATCGTGCGCTGCGGGTGCCGGTGAAGCTGGGCCGCGCCTCGGTGAGCCAGATCGAAATCAGCGCTGGCCTGAACGTCGGCGACCGGATCATCTTGTCCGACACCTCGCAATGGGATGCCTATGACCGCCTCAAACTCGAATGATCGCAGGATGGCTGCCTGTTGTCGGTTCCGCCGCGATGCGGCTTGAACCGACCTACGAGTAGCGTTGCACAGTCAATGTAGGTCGGATCAAGCGCCATCGGCGCGGATCCGACAGTCAATCCCGACCACCGAACGCATGACGCTCACCAGGAATCCATCATGACCCCTGTCACCACGCCCCTCATCCACCTCACCGACATCAGCAAGGTGTTCTACACCGATGAAGTGGAAACGCACGCGCTGGCAAACGTGCATTTCGACATCGCCAAGGGCGAATACGTATCGATTTCCGGGCCATCGGGCTGCGGCAAATCGACCCTGCTGGCGATCCTCGGCCTGCTCGATAGCGCCAGCGCCGGTGCCTACAGCCTCAACGGCAAGCCAGTGCAGGCCATCGGCGCCAGCGAACGTGCGCGCATCCGCAATCGTGAGATTGGTTTCATCTTTCAGGCCTTCAACCTGATCGGCGATCTCAACGTATTCGAGAACGTCGAACTGCCGCTGACCTATCGCGACGGCATCGGCAAGGCCGAGCGGCGCGCGCGCGTACACGACGCGCTGCAACGGGTCGGCATGGCGCATCGCCTGAAGCACTACCCAGCGCAA
>PEUI01000103.1:1092-1331 GCA_002785585.1 Lysobacterales bacterium CG02_land_8_20_14_3_00_62_12 | reverse complement strand
CGGCTGAGAGGCTGTACAGCGACCTGAACAGCATCATAGGGGAGATGAAGCAGAGTGACCCTGACTTCGAGGCCGTCGTGGTGCCTACGCCCTTGATTAATGAGAGGGGCTTCTCAGGGTTCTATACCGATCCGGACAGGAACCCCGTGGTCGGTGAGGCCGCGGAGGCCATCAAGGAGATGTACGGTGAGCCCAGACTGGGGATGTGGACCTTCGCCACCGACGGCCGCATCTACTCG
>PEUI01000103.1:0-920 GCA_002785585.1 Lysobacterales bacterium CG02_land_8_20_14_3_00_62_12 | reverse complement strand
CTCCACCACCTGATCGCGACCGCCGCGCTTGGCCTGATACATGGCCTGATCGGCGGTGCGCAACAACTGGTCAAAATCATCCGCCCCGGCTGCTGCAGCACACAAACCAAAACTCAGGGTGATGCGTATGTGGTGGTTGGCAACCACCACCGGCTGGATCCGTTGGCGGAGTTGTTCGATCAGCGCTTTGGCGCCCGCCGGATCGGTGTTCAAGTACAGCGTGAATTCCTCGCCACCACTGCGACCCAGGCAGCCGTGCTCGGCACAGACGGCGCGCAACCAAATGCCGAGTTGCCGCAAGACCTCGTCGCCAGCCGCATGGCCGTAGCCATCATTGATCTCTTTGAAGTGGTCCACATCGGCGATCACCACGGTAAAAGGTCGCGCCGCACTGGCCGCCGCACGAAACGCCGCTGCGCCTAGCTCGCGGGCGCTTTGATGGTTGTACAGGCCAGTCAGGCCATCGCGTTCGGACAACCAACGATAGCGATGGCGATCACGTCTGGTCCGGTTCAACAGGTGGGTCAGCGTCAGTGCCATCAGCAGCAACAGCAACACCCCCAGACCCAGCAACCACTGGCGGCGCTCGGCATCACGGGTTTTCAGCGCGGCGATGTCCTGGTCTTTTTCCAACAAGGCAATCTGCTGATCCTTGAAGCGGCTGTGAAACTCCACCTGCAAAAATGCCAACTGGCGGAGTTTGGCTTCTTCCTGCATTTTCTTGGCGGCCTGATCGGCCAGCTTCAACGCCTGCAAGGCTTGCGGCCAATCCCCGCGTTGCTCGGCGACCAAACACTGCTGGCGGCGTGCGCTTTCCAATAGCAGCCAGTTGCCTTGTTGTTCGAATTTCGGTGCCACTTCCGCCAGCAAGGCCTCGGCTTCGGCACGGTCACGGTTCAGCGCCAGCAGCGCCGCCGCCA
>PEUI01000399.1:6205-10934 GCA_002785585.1 Lysobacterales bacterium CG02_land_8_20_14_3_00_62_12 | reverse complement strand
CGAAATAGGGGCGAATCTGGGCTTCGTCCAGATCAAATTCCTGCTTGCGCAATTTCTCGGCGTAGTAGGACCAATCCCACGGCGCCAATTTGAAACTGGGCTGGCCGACGGCTTTCTGTTCGCTGTCGATCAATTTTTGCAGCCGCGCGGCGTCGCGCTTGGCAGCCGCCAGCGCGGGTTTGGCCATGCCGACCAGAATGTCGCGCGCCGCTTTCGGGGTTTTCGCCATCTGCTCTTCGAGCACATAGGTCGCGTGTTCCGGATAACCGAGCAACCGCGCCCGGTCGTAGCGCAACTTGGCCAGTTTCAGCACCAGCGGGCGATTGTCAAAGGCGTTGTCGTGCGCACCACGGCTGATCGATGCTTGATAAATGCGCTCGCGCAGGGCACGGTTACTGGCCGACTGCATCGCCGGTTGCACGGTGGTGTTGACCAGCGGAATCACCCACTTGCCTTCGAGCTTGCGGGCTTTGGCGGCTTCGGCGGCGGCGGCAATATCGTCGTCAGAAAAACCCGCCAGTTCGGCCACGCTATCGACAACGATGGCGGCGGCGTTGGTCTCTTTCTGCAACTGGTCGGAGAACTGGTTGGTCAGCGTCGCCTGGGCTTGATTCAACTTGCGCAACTCGGCTTGGCCGGCCGCATCGAGCAGCGCGCCGTTGCGTGCAAAATTGCGGTAGTACTGTTCCAGCACCCGCAATGATTCGCCATTCAGGCCCAGGGTCTCGCGGTGGTCGTAGAGCGACTTGACGCGTGCGAATAATTTGTCATTGAGGACGATGGCATCGGTATGCGCCGCCAGTTTCGGCGCGTAGTCGGCCTGAATTTTGTCCAGCGTGTCATTGGTATTGGACTCGGTCAGGTTGAAAAACACCTTGCTGGCGCGATTGAGCAACTGGCCGGAGCGCTCCATCGCGGTGATCGTGTTGTCGAAACTCGGCGGCTCGGCGCGGTCGGCAATCTGGTCCATTTCGACCAGTTGTTCCTTCATGCCGGCATCGAAGGCCGGGGCAAAGCTGGCATCGGTGATGCGATCAAACGGCGGCGCCTGCAAATACAAATCGCTCGGCGTGGCAAACGGATTTCCGGTCATTGGGTCGGTACTCACCAGGGTGGCAGCGGGAGGGGGCGTCGGCGCGGACGATTCGTGCTGGCCGCAGGCGGCGAGCGCAACACAAAGTCCGATCAGGATCAGCGATTGGGTTTTCATCGGATGAGTTCCAAAAATGGTGGGATGGGCAAGCGGGAATGGCAAAGTGGGGCGAGCCGGACGCTCTGAACCATGGCCAGACGAACGCGCATGATGCCTGAGTTCGTCGCCAGCCGCCTGTGCCATCGGTGGGGGGCCCAAGGCAATGCTTTGGTCAACAGCGCCGCGTGACGGGCAACGGTTAGGGTAGCAACCAGGGTTTCGGGTCGAGCGGCTGGCCGCGTTTGCGCAATTCGAAGTACAGCGCGGGGGGATCGTCACCACCGCCACTGCTGCCGGCGCGGGCGAGCGCGCTGCCGGCTTCTACCCAATCGCCGACATCGCGCAGCAGGGCTTCGTTTTGCGCATACAGGCTCATGTAGCCGTCGCCATGATCGACGATGATGAGCAGGCCATAGCCTTTCAACCAGTCAGCATAGGCGACCCGACCATGGGCGATGGCGTGGACTTCGGCGCCGGTCTGGGCGGCGATCAGCAGGCCGTCGCTGACCCGGCCGGGACCGAGCGCGGCACCGAATCCTCTGAGCACGGTTCCGGACAGCGGTCGCGGCAGGCGGCCGCGCAGTTCGGCGAACGCCGTAGCAGCGACCAGTTGCCGGGGAATGTCGGCGAAGAGGTCGCGCAATCGCGCCAACAAGGTGTTCAGGCTTTGTTGATCGCGGGCGAAGGCGAGTAGTCGCTGCGCGTGCGATTGCAGTCGTTGTTCGATCGCCGCGAGTAGCAGCACGCGCTGTTCCCGCTGGCTGGCCAGTGCGGCCATGGCGGTGGCGCCCTGCGCGCGCTTGCGATCGAGCTCCTCGCGCGCCAACTCGATCACCGCACGCTGGCGACCCAGCGTTGACAGTGCCGTCAGCAGCGACCGCATTTGTTGCAAGCGACGGGTTTGCAGATAGCGGTTGTAGGCCAGCCAGCGCGCGCTGTCGGCGATGCGATCACGCGCCAACCAGGCGCGCAGGGTTTGATCGCGGCCCAGCGCGTACACGGCACGCAGCAACGCCGCCAGTTTTTCGCGCTGCTGACTTAGCTCCGCTTCGATGTCTTGGCGCTGTTGGCTGAGTGCCAGCAGCGCCTGTTCGCGCTGGCCAATTTCGGCATCGAGTTCGGCGACCACGCGGGCATGTTCGCCGATGCCGGTTTCGATTTCGCGCAGCCGTCGATTGGCTTCGGCCTGCTCGCTCGCGGCCTGATGGCGGGCGGCACTTTCCTGCGCGATGTCGGCGCGCAACTGCTCCAGTTTGGCTCGGGTTGTGGCCTCTTGCTGAGCGCTGGCCGCTGGCACTTGCGCGCGCGTGGCCAGGTTTGCGGTCAGCACGATGCCGGCCAGCACGATGCCGGCCAGCGGCGGCCAGCGGCGCCGAGACTGGCGCTTACCCGCCGTCATTCGGCGCTAAAAGTGATCAGGTTGACGCCGGTCATCTCGGCCGGGGGCGCTTGCCCGAGCACGGCGAGCAGCGTCGGTGCCAAATCCTTGAGCGCGCCGCCACTGCGCAGGCTGGCGGCACGACCGCAATAGACCAGCGGCACCGGGCCGATGGTGTGTTGGGTATGGGCGGCGCCGGTGATCGGGTCGCGCATCATTTCCAGATTGCCGTGATCGGCGGTGACCAGCAACTCGCCACCGACTGCTTGCAATGCGGCGCGAATTTGCCCGAGCGCCAGATCGACCGCTTCGACGGCCTGGACCGCCGCGGCAAAAACCCCGGTGTGGCCGACCATATCCGGGTTGGCGATATTGCAGAAGATGACATCGTAAGTAGCGGAGCGAATCGCCGCACAGAGTTTTGCGCTCAACTCCGGCAGGCTCATTTCCGGTTGCAGATCGTAAGTGGCCACTTTCGGCGAGGGCACCAGGATGCGGTCTTCGCCGACAAAAGGTAGTTCGCGGCCGCCGTTGAGGAAAAACGTCACATGCGCGTATTTCTCGGTCTCGGCGATCCGCAACTGCTTGAGGCCGCGCGCTGACAACACCTCGGGCAGGGTGTTGCGCATCGATTGCGGCGCGTAAGCGACCGCGGTCACCGGCAGGTCGGCGGCGTATTCGGTGAGCGTGACAAACGCCGTCAGCCGAATCCGGCGTGGCCGCACGAAGCCGGCGAAGTCTGGCAACACGAAGGTCTGGCTCAATTCCCGCGCGCGATCGGCGCGGAAATTCATGAACACGATGCGATCGCCATCTTCGATGCGCCGGCCCGGACCAATCACCGTGGGCAGCACGAACTCATCGTTTTCGCCGCGCGCATAAGCCGCCGCCAGCGCCGCTGCCGCGGAATCGGCGTGGTGCGCCGCGCGGGCTTCGGCAATCGCCAGATAGGCGCGCTCGACGCGCTCCCAGCGCTGGTCCCGATCCATCGCGTAGTAACGGCCACTGACGCTGGCGATACGGCAGCTTGGTTGTTGATCGCAAAACGCTTGCAGCCGTGCCAACGATGCCGCCGCACTGCGCGGTGGGGTATCGCGGCCGTCGAGAAAAACGTGTACCGCGATCTGCGGCGTGGCCGCCGCCACGGCGGCGGCGAGCAGCGCCAGAATGTGGTCTTCGTGGCTATGCACACCGCCTGGCGAGAGCAATCCCAACACGTGCAGTGTGGCCGTGGGCGGCACGCTCTGAAGCACGCCCTGCAAGGCCTGGTTGCGCGCGAAACCGCCGTGTTGCAGGTCGTCTTCGATGCGCGTCAGATCCTGATAAACCACCCGTCCGGCGCCAATGTTCATGTGCCCCACTTCGGAATTGCCCATCTGCCCCTCGGGCAGGCCGACCGCGCGGCCGTGGGTGGCGATCAGCGTGTGCGGACAGTCGCGCAGCAGCTCGCGCCAGTGCGGACACTGGGCGGCGGCGATCGCGTTATCGGTGGTTTCGGCGCGGTCGCCCCAGCCATCGAGGATCAGCAGCAATATCGGTTTGGGCGGCTTCATGGGCGATCCTCAACAGGTGCCTTCAAGGATACCGGCATAGGCCATTGGTCATCCAAACCAACGCCGCCTCCAACGCATCTCAAGCGCACCACCCCACCACGGAGTTCGTTATGCCTCGTCATGGTTTGTTCGCACTGCTTGCCCTTGCCGGTCTGCTGATCACTACCGCCGATGCCGCCCTGCCCCGCTCGATCGGCGATGTCAGCCATGTCAACAAATCAATCCAAATCGAAGATGCTGGCCGCGCCGGCGAGCTGGAAACGGTCAATGGTTCGATCCAGGTTGGCAACGCCGCCAGCATCGAGTCTGCCGACACCGTCAATGGCGCGATCCGCCTCGGTGACGGCAGTCATGCCCGCGCCCTGGAAACGATCAACGGCTCGATCACCCTCGGCGCTCGGGCGCAAATCGAAAACGGCATCGAAACCGTCAACGGTTCGCTCAATCTCGGCGACGATGCCGAAGTGCTGGGCAGTGCCGAAAACGTCAACGGCAGCATCGTGCTCAAACCGCGCGCGCATGTCGGCGGGACTTCAAGGCGTCGCGCAGAAATAACTTGCGCAGATTGCGCAGGACTTTCGTTCGCCTGCAAGGCGCACAAAGGGG
>PEUI01000399.1:0-6189 GCA_002785585.1 Lysobacterales bacterium CG02_land_8_20_14_3_00_62_12 | reverse complement strand
GAGCATAGTCGGACTATGTGACGCTTTGTGCAACGACGCAGGCGGGCGATAAGGACCAGCAAGATGGGCAAGTTATTTCTGCGCGACGCCTAAGTACCTACAACGGTGACATCACCCTCAACGACCACGCCCGCGTCGACGCGGGGATCCACGTCAAGCCATCGAAAATGAGTTGGTTCAGCGGCCACGCGCGCGCGCCGGTCATCAAAATTGGCCCCAATGCCAGCGTCGGTGGTGACTTGGTGTTCGAACGCGAAGTGGAACTCTACGTACACCCGAGCGCCCACATCGGCGCCATTCGCGGTGCCACCGCCAAACCGTGGCCGGGTGCCGAAATGGCGGTGGAGAAAGACTGAATCTCAGCGCTGGCATCGCTTGCGCGGACGTTAGACAAAGTCCGCCGCAAGTCCGTTCGCAGTCAAACGCTGCGCTCCCGCTGGTGTCGGACCGATAGCACCGTGACCACATCTGCCGAATAGGCGTACAGCGCGATATAGCCGTGATCGCCAAACTCGATGACCAGCTCACGTTGCTCCGGCGAATGCTCGGCAACAAGTCGGCCGATCAGCGGCTGTTGCAGTAATAAACGGGTTGCCTTGATGATGGCATCGGCAGCTCGTTTCGCGGCGGCTGGATTCTGCGGGCGCAAAAATTCGCGCAATCGCTGTATATCGCGCAGTGCGCCCGCAGCAAATTTTACTTGTGGCATACCGGCGCGGGCAGCTCGTCGGGTTCGCCCCAGGTCGCCAACCAGGCGATGACTTCATCGCCAGTGACATGCAGGCCGGTGGTCTGGTAGTCGTTCCATGCTTGGATGCCGTCCTGGTGAAAGGCTTCACGCATTTCTGCGCGCCCGACGTAATCCTGGATCGCATCCTGCAACAATTTTTGTGCGCTCTGCTGACGCGTCACCGCCAGACGCTCAAGGCGTCTGCGGGTATCCGGGTCGATCTGGATCACGAGTTTTTCAAGTGTGACGGTGCTCATTGCGCGCTCCAGTCCAGCAGCAACGGGCACTACGATAGCAGGGCGGCAGCAGCGCGTACGCCTGCCGTTTTCGGTCAGGCGATATAGACCGATTTGATGTTGGTGAACTCGTGGATGCCGTGGGCGGCGAGTTCGCGGCCGTAGCCAGAGGACTTGGTGCCGCCGAACGGCATCCGGGCGTCGCTGCGAACGATGGCATTGACGAAACCGGCGCCGACCTGCAATTGCCGCACGATGCGATCACCGCGCTCGCGGTCGCCGGTCCAGACACTGCCCCCCAATCCGAACGTGGTGTCGTTGGCGATGCGTACGGCATCGGCGTCATCGCGGGCACGCAAGATGCTGGCCACCGGGCCGAACATTTCTTCGCTGTAGGCGGGCATCCCCGGCACCACGTGATCGAGCACGGTGGCGGCGTAACGGGTGCTGCCGGCTTGATGCTGGGCGCCGAGCACAATCCGTGCACCGGCGCTGATACTGGCTTCAACTTGGGTTTGCAAAGCATCGGCGAGATCGGCGCGGGCCATCGGCGCCAGGCTCGATTCGGCATCGAGCGGATCGCCCAGGCGCAGGTCGGCGGCCGCACCGACAAACGCCGCCAGGAAGCGTTCGGCGATGGCATCGACCAGCACAAAGCGCTTGGCGGCGATGCAGGTTTGCCCGGCGTTGCCAAAGCGCGAAGCGATGGCAGCGGCGACGGTGCGATCCAGATCGGCATCATCGAGCACGACAAAGGCATCACTGCCGCCGAGTTCGAGTACGCATTTTTTCAAGTGTTGACCAGCGCTGGCGGCGACCGAACGCCCGGCACGTTCGCTACCGGTCAGGCTGACCGCGCGCACCACCGGATCAGCGATCACCCGCGCCGCCTGGGCGTTGTCGATGTGCAGCACCGAAAACACCCCCGCTGGCAAACCGGCGACGTGCATCACCTCGGCGATCAGATCGGCCGTGCGCGGTACGTTGACCGCGTGTTTGAGGATCGCCACATTGCCCGCCATCAGCGCCGGTGCCAGAAATCGGAACACTTGCCAGATCGGGAAGTTCCACGGCATCACCGCAAACACCGCGCCCAGCGGTTCGTAGCGCACATAACTGCGGTGGGCCTCGGTGGCGACCAACAGATCCGCCAGATAATCGGCCGCGTGCTCGGCGTAGTAGTCGCAGGTGGCAGCGGATTTTTCGATTTCAGCGAACGATTCCGACCGGAGCTTGCCCATTTCCGCCGCCATCAGCGCGGCGATCTCGGGCTTGCGCTCGCGCAGCACGCGGGCGGCATTTTGCAGATACCGGGCGCGCTCGGCGATGCTGCGCTCAGCCCAGGCGGCGGTTGCAGAAGCCGCCTGGCTGAGCAGTGCCGCGACTTCGGCTTCGGCCATATAGCGGTAGCGATATTCCACACGCCCGGTCCACGGGTTGATCGATTCTATGTTCATGGTGCTGGTTCCAATCTGGCTGCCGCTTACGGCGCGGCGCGGGTGACTACTGGTTAGCCGCCAACTGCAGGTCGCGGGCGCGTTTGCGTTCGGCCCGCGCCATCAGATACCAACCGATGACGCCAACCGTGGAGACGACGGCGATCAACAGCGTGGCGAGCGCGTTGATTTTTGGACTTACGCCCATCCGCACCGAGGAAAAAACTTTCATCGGCAAGGTGGTGGACGAGGGCCCGGTGACGAAACTGGAAATCACCAGATCGTCCAGCGACAGGGTGAACGCCAGCAGCCAGCCCGACAGCAGCGCTGGCGTGATGATCGGCAGGGTGATGACAAAAAATACTTTTACCGGCCCGGCGCCCAAATCCATCGCGGCTTCTTCCAAGGACTTGTCGAGCTCGCTCAGACGCGAAGAAATCACCACGGCAACAAAGGCCATGCAAAAGGTGACGTGGGCGATCCAGATCGTGGTCATGCCGAGCGGCAACTCGATCCCGAGCAAGCCGCGCAGGGCGATGAACATCAGCAGCATCGACAAACCGGTAATGACTTCGGGCATCACCAACGGCGCGGTAATCAAGCCGCCAAACAGAGTTTTGCCACGAAAACTGCGGAACCGCGTCATCACCATCGCCGCCATGGTGCCCAAGACGACCGAGGCCCAGGCGGTATAAAACGCCAATTGCAGGCTGATCCAGGCGGCCTTCATCATCTGTTGGTCGCGGAACAATTCGCCGTACCACTTGATCGAAAATCCGGACCAGACGGTGACCAGCCGATTTTCGTTGAACGAGTAAATGATCAGGCTGAGGATTGGTGCGTAAAGAAAAAAGAATCCCAGGCCGAGTACCAGCCAGGTGCTGGTGGAACCGCTGCGTCGGCTGCTCATGCCAGCCGTCCTTCAAGCTCTTTGGCTTGTGACTTGTGGAAGATCAGGATCGGAACGATCAGGATGATCAGCATCACGATCGCCACCGCCGAAGCCACCGGCCAATCGCGGTTGTTGAAGAACTCCTGCCAGAGCACGCGGCCGATCATCAGCGTGTCCGGGCCGCCGAGCATTTCCGGGATGACGAATTCGCCGACCACCGGGATCAACACCAGCATCGAGCCGGCGATGATGCCGGCTTTGGATAGTGGCAAGGTGATCGCCAAGAACGCCCGCCACGGCCGCGCGCCCAGGTCGTAGGCGGCTTCCAGCAGTCGCCTATCGAGCTTGACCAGGTTGGAATACAGCGGCAGCACCATGAAGGGCAAATAGGCATAGACAATGCCGATGTACACCGCCGCCGGTGTGTACAGGATTTTCAGCGGCGCATCGATCAGGCCGATGTTGAGCAGAAAATTATTCAGCAGTCCGTTTTGCTTGAGGATGCCGATCCAGGCATAAATGCGAATCAGGAACGAGGTCCACGACGGCAGCACCACCAGCATCAGCGCGATATTGCGCGTCGCCGGTTCCATCCGCGAGATCACATAGGCCATCGGATAGCCGATCAGCAGGCACAGGCCGGTGGCGATCACCGCGATCTTGAGCGAGCTCAAATAAGCGTTGACGTAAAGGCTGTCGTTGACCAGATAGAGATAGTTCTCCAGCCGCAACTTGAGCACCAGAAAGCCGTCTTCCCAGTTGAGCAACGAACTGTAGGGCGGCATCGCCATTTCGAATTTGGCGAACGAGATCTTCAGCGCGATCAGAAACGGAATCGCAAAAAACAACAACAGCCACAGATACGGCACCGAGATCACCGCCCAGCGGCTGCCCGGCAAACGACTGCGCAGCGACTGCCAGTTGGCGCTCATGAGCTCAACACCACGCCTTCCAGATCCCCCCACGACACCCAGACCGGATCGTTCCAGGTGAAACTTTCGGAATCCCAGCGTTTCATGTTGACGAAATTGCACATCACCTTGCAGCCGCCGTCGAGGCGCACGTGATACACCGAATGGCTGCCGAAATAGGCGATGTCTTCGATGCTGCCGTGGGCCTTGTTGTGCTTGAGATCGGGCTCGTGCTTGCTGATTCGGAGTTTTTCCGGGCGCAACGCCATCGCCACTTCCATGCCTTCGAAGCCGGTGACCCCATGCGCCACATAGATCGGGTCGGGAAATGCCGACGTGCGAATGGTGACGAAATCTTTTTCGTCCTTGTCGATCCGGCCTTCGAACAAATTGACCGAGCCGATGAACCCGGCGGTGTAGCGGCAGTTGGGCTGCTCGTAGATTTCGTCGGGTTTGGCGCATTGCCGGATGCGGCCCTGTTCCATGATCGCGATGCGATGCGCCATGGTCATCGCTTCTTCCTGATCGTGGGTGACCATGACGCAGGTCACGCCGAGCTTTTCGATGATGTTGACCAACTCGAGCTGCATCTGCGAGCGCAGCTTTTTGTCGAGCGCGCCCATCGGTTCATCGAGCAGCAACATCTTTGGACTTTTTGCCAGCGAACGCGCCAGCGCCACGCGTTGTTGCTGGCCGCCGGACAACTGATGCGGTTTGCGTTTGGCAAAACGATTCATCTGCACCAGGCTCAACATCTCGTCGACGCGCGCGCGCATCGCCGCTTTGGCCATACCGTCCTGCTTCAGGCCAAAGGCGATGTTTTGCTCCACCGTCATGTGCGGAAACAGGGCGTAGGATTGAAACATCATGTTGATGCGCCGCTCGTAGGGCGGCAGGCCAATCAGGCTCTGACCTTCGAGCTCGATGCGACCGGCCGTCGGCGTTTCAAAACCGGCCAGGCAACGCAGCAAGGTCGATTTGCCGCAACCGGAAGCACCCAACAAGGCAAAGATCTCGCCCTTGCGAATGGTCAGACTGACATCATCAACGGCCACAAAACCATCGAACTCCTTGCGCACGGTATCGATCACCAAATACCGATCCGGTGAGGGCGCCGGCGGGTTCGCCGCGCTGTTCACCATCGTGCCATTACTGCCCGCTGCATCCGCGTCCACTGAAGCCATGCCGGTCCTCCCCGGATCGAAACTGGTCGGGCGGGTCGGCGGTAACCGCCGACCCGCTGCAACGCCTTGCTTACTGGCCGGTTTTCAGGGTCGTCCAGGCGCGGTTGAACAGGCGATCCACTTCCGGCGGCAACACCGCCAGCGAGAACAGCGTGGCCTGCACTGCCGGCGTTGGATAAACCGCAGGATTGGCGCGCAAGGACTCATCCACCAGCGGCAAGGAAACCTTGTTGGCGCTGGCATAGCTCACATAGTTGGAGATGCCGGCCATCACTTCCGGGCGCAGCAAATAATTGATGAACTGGTGGGCGTTGTCCGGATGCTTGGCGTCTTTCGGGATCGCCATCATGTCGAACCACATCGGCGCGCCTTCCTTGGGAATGTTGTAGGCCACATGCACGCCCTTGTTGGCTTCGTCGGCACGGGTCTTGGCCTGGAAGACGTCGCCCGACCAGCCAATGGCGACGCAAGCATCGCCATTGGCGAGCGCGTTGATGTACTCGGACGAATGGAACTGGGTGATGTACGGCCGCAGCTTGGTCAGCACATCGACCGCTTTCTGGATCACCGCCGGGTCGAAGCTATTGGGCTGTTCCCCCAAATAACGCAGCACCGGCGGGATGATCTCCGAGGGCGTGTCGAGCATGTAGACGCCGCAATCATGCAGCTTGGCCAGATTGGCCGGATCGAACACCAGCGACCAGCTATCCACCGGCGCGTCTTTGCCGAGGGCTTTCTTCACCAGATCGACGTTGTAGCCAATACCGGTGGTGCCCCAGAGGTAATCCACCGCATAGGTG
>PEUI01000307.1 GCA_002785585.1 Lysobacterales bacterium CG02_land_8_20_14_3_00_62_12 | reverse complement strand
CTACACGCTGGCGTAGGTCGGCTCAAGCGCCGTAGGCGCGGAGCCGACAAAGTCCGCCGGGTCGCGTCAGGTTTTGTGTTTGGCCAGCCGCAGCCAGGTATCCACCACCGAGTCGGGATTGAGCGACATCGATTCGATGCCTTGATCCAACAGCCACTCGGCAAGGTCGGGATGATCCGATGGCCCCTGGCCGCAAATGCCGATGTATTTGCCGCGGGCGCGGCACGCTTTGATCGCCATCGACAGCAGAATCTTCACCGCCGCGTTGCGCTCGTCGAAGCCTGCCGCGACCAGGGCCGAATCGCGGTCCAGGCCGAGGGTCAACTGGGTCAGGTCGTTGGAGCCGATCGAAAAGCCATCGAAATGATCGAGAAACTGATCGGCGAGCAGGGCGTTGGAGGGCAGTTCGCACATCATGATGATTTTGAGACCGTCCTGGCCGCGCTCCAGGCCGTTCGCCGCCAACGCCTGGATAACGCGCTCGGCCTCATCGACGGTGCGCACGAACGGCACCATCACCCAGGCGTTGGTCAGGCCCATGCTGCGGCGTACTTTGAGCATGGCGCGGCATTCCAGCGCAAAGCAATCGGCGAAACTCTTGTCGACGTAACGGCTGGCGCCGCGAAAGCCGAGCATCGGGTTTTCTTCGGTCGGTTCGTAGGCTTTGCCGCCGACCAGGCCGGCATATTCGTTGGTCTTGAAATCGGACAGTCGCACGATCACCGGGTTGGGCGCGAAGGCGGCGGTGATGGTGGCAATGCCCTCGGCGAGACGATCCACATAAAAACTCACCGGATCGGCATAGCCAGCGCTACGGGCGTCGATCTCGGCCTTGATCGTTGGCGACTGCCGCGCGTATTCGAGCAGCGCCTTGGGATGCACGCCGATATGGCTGGCGATGATCATTTCCAATCGGGCCAGGCCGACTCCGGCGTTTGGCAGCATGGCGAAATCCAGTGCGCGCTCGGGGTTGGCTACGTTCATCATGATCTTGAGCGGTGCCGGTGGCATGGCGCCCAGATCGGCGGTGATTTTTTCGAACGCCAGCTTGCCTGCATAAATGAAACCGGTATCGCCCTCCGCGCAGGAGACGGTGACCGCTGCGCCATCCGGAATGCTGTCCAGCGCATTGCCGCAGCCGACCACGGCCGGCACGCCCAACTCGCGGGCAATGATGGCGGCGTGGCAAGTGCGGCCACCACGGTTGGTGACGATCGCCGCGGCGCGTTTCATGATCGGCTCCCAATCCGGGTCGGTCATGTCGGCAATCAGCACGTCGCCGGCTTGGACGCTGGCCATTTGGCTGATCGAACGGATCACGCGGGCGGTGCCGGCGCCGATCTTCTGGCCGATCGAACGACCCTCGCACAGTACCGGGCCTGTTTCGCGCAAATGAAAACGCTCGAGGACGGTGGTGTAGCCCCGCGATTTCACGGTTTCCGGGCGCGCCTGGACGATGAAAATCTTGCCACTTTGCCCATCTTTGGCCCATTCCACGTCCATCGGGCGACCGTAGTGGGCCTCGATCTTCAATGCCTGCCGCGATAGCTCGTGGACCTCGGCGTCGCTGAGCGAAAATTGGCGACGCAACTCGGTCGGCGTATCCTCGATGCGCACGCGCTCTCCGGGAACGCTGGAATACACCATGCGGATGGCCTTGGTGCCAAGTTGGCGGCGCAGGATCGCCGCGTGGCCCGAGCGCAGGGTCGGCTTGTAGACGTAAAACTCATCCGGATTGACCGCGCCCTGGACGACGGTTTCACCGAGTCCATAACTCGCGGTCAGGAACACCACATCCGGGAATCCGGATTCGGTATCCAGCGTAAACAGCACGCCCGCCGCGCCCAGATCGGAGCGCACCATCAACTGCACACCGGCGGACAGAAACACGTCTTCGTGCTTGAAGCCGTGGTGCACGCGGTAGGCGATGGCACGGTCGTTGTACAGCGAAGCGAATACTTCCTTGACCTTCAGCACCACGTCGTCGGCGCCGCTGACGTTGAGAAAGGTTTCCTGCTGGCCGGCGAAGGAGGCATCCGGCAGGTCTTCGGCGGTGGCCGACGAGCGCACGGCGACGGCAATTTCTCGGCCATCGTTATCTGCGCACAACTTGGCGTAGCCGGTCCGGATCGCCCGATCCAGATCGGCGATCAACGGTGTGGCGATGATCATCTGGCGGATTTCGCTACCGGCGGCAGTCAGCGCCGCGACGTCCTCAATGTCCAAGGCCGCGAGCCGGGCAGTGATCCGATCACCGAGACCGCTCTGCGCGATGAAACTCTTGAATGCGGCGGCGGTGGTGGCGAACCCGCCGGGCACCGACACGCCGAGCCCGGCGAGGTGGCCAATCATTTCGCCGAGCGAGGCGTTCTTGCCGCCGACCCGATGCAGATCGGTCAGGCGCACCTGATCCAGCCAGAGTACGAGTTCGGACATGCCAATCTCCCGCAGTGATGAAGGTGCCAGCGCGATGCGGTGTGCCGGGAATCGCTAATGATGGTCAATAACAGCCGACACCACAAGATTGCATACACCGCTGGCTTCTGCTTGGCAGCGTGCGCGGTGGTTAGCCGCGGCAAGACGGGGCGGCGAAAACCATCTAGGCTTCGGCATTCCCCAAGGCAGCAGAAGAGCGTCCTGGCATGCGTCGGATTGTATTTTATGTTTCGGATGGCACCGGCATTACGGCGGCCACCATTGGCCACAGCGTGCTCACCCAGTTCGATGTTCGTGAGTTCGATAGCATGCGGCTGCCCTTTGTGGATTCTCCCGAAAAAGCCCGCGCCGCCGCCGCGCGCATCCGTCACGAAGGCGAACAGCGCAAGCTGCGACCGATCGTGGTCAACACCGTGGTCGATCCGGAGTTGACGCGATTGCTGGCCGATTGCGGGGCGTTGATGCTCGACGTGTTCGCCCCGTTCATCGCCCCGCTCGAACAGGAGCTTGGAGTCAAGCGCCAGTCGCGCGTCGGCCACGCCCACGGCATGATCAATTTTGCCGATTACGAAACCCGCATCAATGCCACCAATTACACGCTCACCCACGACGATGGCGTTGACCTGAACTATGCCGACGCCGACTTGATTCTGGTCGGCGTTTCGCGCTCCGGCAAGACGCCCACTTGCCTCTATCTGGCGTTGCATTTTGGCGTGAAAGCCGCCAACTACCCGCTGACGCCGGATGACCTGGATCGCCAGGAGTTGCCGAAAACCCTGGTCGCCCATCGGCAAAAACTGTTTGCGCTGACGATCGACCCGCAGCGCTTGCAACAAGTGCGCGAGAGCCGCAAGCCAGGTAGTCAGTACGCGACTTTGGCGCAGTGCCAAAAAGAAGTCGCGGCCGCAGAAAAATTGATTCGCCGCGAGCACCTGCCGATGCTCAGCACCACGCATACCTCGATTGAAGAAATTGGCAGCAAGGTAATGCAGACTTTGGGCATCGACCGGCAGTTGTTCTGAACTGGCTTCAATCACCAGCCAAGGACCGCGGTGAGCACGAAAACTATACGCGCTGGCGGGCGATCTGCACAGACTGGCGCATTCATTCTGGCTTGCTAGGATGCGCCATGATCGTCACCTCCCCAATGGCTCGATGGCAGCGCCCCAGCCGGTTTTCCTGGCTAATGGGCATGTATGCCGAAAATTACTGGACGCTCACCCGACTGCTGGGTCCGCAGCACCTGCGGATCGGCCGCTATCGGTCGGTCGGCAACCTGGGCTTTCCACTGCTGCTCGAGGTGGTCGAACGGGCGCCGTTTACGGTCGAGTTCAAATTGTCCTACGCGCTGGTCGATGCCGTGACCGGGCAACCCGATCCGTCGGCGCATGTGCGTTTTTATCTGGATGCCAAAGTCGCCGAAGTCACCGCTTGTCATTGCGGATCGCGGATCGAACACGCGCTCGGCCGGGATGCCAACGTCGCCGAAGTGCTCTCCCACCGCTTGCGGATGAACGCATTTCTGGGCAAGTGGTTGAGCTACCTCGAAGATTGTGGCCACTCGCGATTTGGCCTGCACGCCGAGGCCGACTAGGGGCGCGGCGGCGGCCGCAGCTACCGGCGTGCCGTTCGTGGTGGCTGCGTTGGGCTGATCTACCCGGCCTGGTCACCGGCATTTTTTTTCAGCACCGGCGGTGCGCTAGTTGGCGTCTTTGTAGCCAAAGAAACTTTTCAGCAGCTTGTCGTAACCGTGGTACTCCTCGGCGGTGACCGGCACAAACTGGCTGATACCGAGCTCGTTCAAGACTTCGAAGGCGGTGGTGTCTTCGTGCAGTTTGAGCAGGGCGTCGGTAACCGACTGCCGGGCGGCGGCATCGACCGAAGAGGCGGCGGAAACCGCGGCACCCGGAAACTCCCGGGTCGTGGTCATCGCGATCAGATTGGGGTATTGATCTTTCAACCAGGTCGGCACGATGGCGGCGTCGGTCTCTTCGGCAAACACCATTTCCACGCCGTCGCGCCAGGATTTGCCGCTGGACAGCACGTTCGGTTGCCGGATGGCGTCCGGGAAGATTTCGGTGAGCAGCGCAAAACCGAGGCTGGGCGACGGCATCGTCACCACGCTGTAGCCGATCAATGAGTTGATGCCGCGCTTGGCCACTTCTTCATTGGCAAGCACGGTGAAACTGGATTTCTCGGCGGTCTTGACCAATGGCACAAAGCCAGATCGCTGCATGCGATAGTCGGTGAAGTGGCCTTCGGCAAACATGAAATCGACCGGCACTTCCTGGCGGATGTCACGCCAGAAAAACTGGAAGTTGCGCGAGGTGACCAAGGTGAAATGATGGCCGGTGTTCTTGTTCAAGTATTGGATTAGTGGCCCGTAGACTTCGACTTGCTTGTCTTGGGTGTAGTTGGGCTCGACCGCGAACTTGAACTCGGTAGCGAGCGCCTGCGTATTCGACAACACGGCGAGTACGCCGAACGCCAATGTGCCTTTGACCAATGTGCCTTTGAATCGACGACCGATTGACATGATCCAACCCTCCTGTGGGTGACGAATGCTATACCACGGAGCCCGTCACTTGCCAACGCGGGAGCGTCTGCGGCCTTTAACTACCGATAGTTCGAGAACAAACCTCAAGGCAAACGTGAACTTCATTTACCCAGGCAGCGGGTCCAGCGGGTGGTGGACACCGGCGCTATCCAGCACGGTCAGCGGGCCGTCGCTTGCGCTTTCGGCGAGGACGCCGAGCAGGGTCCAGCGGTGGACCCCGGCGGGGTGGTCGGCGGGGTGGTCGGCGACGGCGTCAACGACCTCGCCGACGGTTTGCTTGGCGAGATCGAAGATCGGCGCGTTGGGGACGATGTCGGCGTCGGCGGCAGACATTTCAAAGCTTGCAAGATGGCGTTTGCTGCGGCCCAGATAGTGCGTGCGCGCGACGATTTCCTGGCCGGGGTAGCAGCCCTTGGTAAAGCTGATGGCGGGCAGCGTGTCCAGCGCCAGCGCCAGCGCCAGGTGGTGCTCAGCGGCCGCCGGTTTGAGCAAGGGCAGCGCATCGATGAGATCGGCGCGATGCCAGGCGGCATTGCTGACCGGGTACTCGGTGGCGCTTGCGGTTGGGCACAGGTACCAGCGGCGTCCCGAGCGGAACCTCAGGTCGAGCGCCGAACCAGCGGCGATGACGGCGTGGCCACTGCTGCCGACAATGCATTCGGTGAGGTTCGGTGCGAGACGCAATTTGCGGCGAAATTGCCAGCGCTGCAGCCGCTGCAGCAATTCGTCTCTGCGCCGATGCGGCAACGCCAGCACGTAGTCATTGAGCCCACGCCGAATCAGCGCGAACACGATCAGCGCCCGACCCTGGGCATTGAGCAGGGCACTCCACTGGGCGTTGACCCGCTCCAGTTCGGTCACATCGTTGCTGAGCAGCGATTGCAAAAAGGCAGCAGCGTCGGCGCCGACGCAGTCGAGCAATTCGATGTCGTCGAGTCGTTGCAGGGTAGTCATCAGCGTTTCACCGGTGGTGAAGGGTGGCGGCCAGGCCGGCTGCCACGATAGTCGAAATCTGCTGCTGCGTTTGGCGGCGTCGGCCACGCCCCGATCAAACCGTTCCGAAGCCAGCACGGAAACGGGCAGAACTTGCGTGCACAAGCAGTTCG